>JAITBO010000094.1 GCA_031283505.1 Treponema sp.
TTGAAAGGGTAATGCGCCTGTAATAATTCGTCATACAGAATAGGCGGTTCCTCATACCGCCATATTTCCTGTTTCTCCAATGACACCGGAAGATTAATTTTAAGCCGTACCGTATTCCGGTACAGTTCCGCCCGTGAAGTTTTCCGCAGATAGAAAATATCCTCCCCGGTAAAGGTGTAAGAATAATCACCTTCCTGTAGGGGTTCCGCCTGGTAGGGGGAATGGGCAAACACCAGGGGCTTTTCAGGAGCGCACTCAAGATGGCAGCGGTACGCCGTTGCCAGTTCCGACAGTTCCGTCCAAATATCTTTTTTTAACCGGACATACGGCAATGTTACCGGAATAGTGGAACAGTCTATATCGGTAACGCCAAGCCCCGCCCGTTGCGCAATGCCATGAACAAGGCTTTTCCCCGGCTGGGTCTTATCGCAGATAACCGAGTAGGTAAAGATTGCCGGAGCGGTCCAGTCCCGAGCCTCATCGGTTTTCCGCAGTTTCGCCGACAAATCCCGCAGCCCCAGCCGGACAGACCGCTTACGGCCAGGCCCCCGGATGTCCTGTACGCCCTTATCGTCTATGTAGAAGATGAACCGCTCAAACCACGGTAAGCCGTCACCCAGGGAAAAGAAAACTTTTACCGCCGCACCCGCTCCATTATTCATTGTTCCCTGTTCATTGTTCATTTCTTTATTAATAAGCACGTCCCCCCGGGCCGAGGTTCCCCCCGCCGCTTCTTTCAGTCCGTAAAAGTCCGCTTCCAAAATATCCTGCTCAAAGACGCTTTCAAAAGAGTCGTTCCCGGCAAAATCAATCTCTATCCGTACCCGTACCGGCTTGTCCCCCGCCTCTATTGCTTCAATAAGGGCGTTGTCTATCTCGTAGAATTTCATTCCAATGTTTCCCCGCTATTCGTAAAAACCTCTGCCGTTACCGTCCCCGCAACGTAATACCGTAGCGGCCCAATCACCCCGTCGGCGCAGTCAATAGCGGTTTCATCAGCCGTCAATACCAGCCGGGAAAGGGTCAGCCGGAACATCCCGTAGTACCGGTATTCGTACTTGTCCCGCAGTAATTGTGCCGTTACGGTCAGTTCGTCGATAATCCCCGGAAGGTCAGGGCCTTGTTCCAAAACCCTTTTTATCCACAGGTCCGTTTTGGTCCCCCCTTCTTTTTTCGTGGAAAGCGTCAGGCCGTAAATGTTGTAATATTCCGTTCCATTTATCCGGTAGGTAACGCTATCCCCCATGAACCGCTCCCCGCCTTCGGTTTTCAGTGGATCAGTATAGGGGCAAATCGCCGGGGGCTTTTCTCCCCGTATGTCCAGTTTCAGTTTTATTGTCTCCCCCCGGTGTATCCGCAGTTCAAACCCGGTAACGGCGCAGCCCTCATAGAGTTTCCGGGAGCCGCCTCTGTCCTGTATCAAATCAAACCGGGTACTGTCCTCGGCGGACAAAAGGTTCAGTTTGTACAGGTACAGGTTCCTGGTCTCGGATACATACAGCGGCAGGCCAACGCAACCTTCGGTTGCGACGCTTCCCATAGCCAGGTACAACAGGAGGGGAGCCGTCCCGATGGTCAGCGGTGTTACCACGCATCCGGTAACGCCATTACTCTTTCGGATAGCCCGGCAGGAACCGTCCCCCTCTATGGCGGATTCCTCCCTCAACAGCGATACCGCTTCCCGGATGGTTTCTTCGGAATAGGGTACGCCGCAGAAATGCGCAGCATTTCTGCCTGGCAATTCGGCTTCGCCGAATTGCACCATTTCCTGATATTGGGTTTTAATCACAATCAGACAATCACGGCCCTGAACCATCATACGCCTGCCTCCTCCAGGGTTATTCGTAAGGTTAAGACCAATCCCCACTCTCCCCCGGTTCCGCCCTGTTTCGGCGGGACATACTTCTTTCCCGTCAGTTCCGCCCGGCTGGCAGCCCCGCCCAGGGTGGGGTTTTCCCTTAACGCCGTGGCCACCGATGAGGCGTAGGCGTAACAGTTCCGCTCCCCGCCGGGCCATTCCGGGACGGTAAAGGTAACGGTCAGGGTATAGGCGTCCAGCCGGACAATCCGCTCCTTTTCGCTCCGTTCACAAGTGGAAAGGCTGATAGCCGGAACGACAACAGAACCGCCCCGGTAACTGCCAAACTCGACAAGCGGTAGGGGGTATTCCGTTTCCTCCAATAACTCATTAACTCGTCTGGAAAGGAGCTTTTTAACCGAATTCAGTAATTTTTCCTCTATAAATAAGGTTTCATCCGTCATTCCTAAATAGTCCTCCGTCTATACGGTTCCAGAAGACCCCGGACGTTCTCCGGCATGGACGCTTCAAGGTGTTCTCCGTCCGCGCCATCTCTGGTGGCGAACCCGCTTCCCCGGATGTTCCCGGTTATGCCGATACGCCGCCCCCGGTAACGGCTCATGTTCCAGGCGGCCAGTTCCAGACAGGCCGAGGCCAGGTCAGGCGGGGCCTCTCCGCAATCGTAGCC
Source organism: Treponema sp. (assembly GCA_031283505.1). The sequence continues at coordinate 2,487 of JAITBO010000094.1, forward strand.
CGCCCGGTACACCGCCTTGACCGCGGAAACCCTCCGGCCCAGAGCCGGAGACAACCACAGGCTGTAAACCGTGTCCTCGGCCTCCTCCCCGGTCTCTGCCTCCAAATCAGGGATTACCCGGTACAAGTCCGGTTCAAGCGGCTCTCCGGTCTCCCCAAAAACCCCCACAATCCCCACAATATAGACTGCCAGTATTTCCCGTACCGGGTATTCCCTCAGAGGCAGGAGTAACCCCTCATTACGTCGCGTAAGCGACGAAGTGAATCGAACATCATCGCGTAGTGATGATGACAGATCGCCGTGAAACTCAATGCGCTCGAAATGCCTTTTCAGGAAAAGCCGCCGAAGGCAGTATTGTTCGATGGTGAAGGTGGCGGCGATAAGACAGTACCGGCTTAAAGCATTCTCCCGGTCATCTATGCCGAGTATGGCCTTGAACTCTTCAAGGGGTATCAAAGTATGAAGGGTAAATCCCGAAGGTCCACCCGCAGGGCTGTTGTCCACTGTCTATCCTCCATACCAAGGATAGGCAGCAGTGCGCCCCGCCGGTATCATCCGGTCGTATAGGTTTTAATCTTTTTTGACTTATTTTTTCAGAAATCGTATATTGGAGAGTATATGCAGACAAAAGCCGCCGAATTAGCCGAAATCCTTGAAGGGAAAACGATCTTCTATGTGAAGATAGAAACCCCCAACGACCGGGAATCAATAGACGAAATAACGCTGGAAAGGCAGCAGGGCATAACCTGCCGGGTAGAGGGGAGCCGGATAGTCTTTACCGCCGGAGAAACGACCGCTATCTTTGAACTTTTGGAAACCGCCCAAATCCTGACCAACCGGACGGAGGAGGCCGAAATCGTAGTAACCCTTGCCACAAACGGCGGCTTACAGATAAAAAGCCGGGGTTAATTCTATTTTTATTTTTGTCTAAAAGTCTTGTCCGTACTTTTCGGTTAAAAACTGATTGCGATAAAGAGGGACATATCTAATGTGATAAACCGGGGAACACGGAGTACGCAAACCGCGCCTCCGTGCTCCCGGTTGCCACTCTTATATCGTACCGTCCCAGGTGCTTACTTTCCCGGCCTGCTTCTCCGCCTCGTCAAACCAGCGGGTAGTAACCACCTTGGTCTCCGTGTAGAACCGGTACCCGTCCTTCCCCAGGCAATGCAGATCCCCGAAAAAAGATCGCTTGTGCCCGGAGAACGGGAACATCCCCACCGGAACGGGAATCCCCACATTAACTCCCACCATGCCCCCATCGGTATGCCGGGCGAATTCCCGGGCGTAATACCCGCTTTGAGTGAAGATCACCGAACCATTGGCAAAGGGATTGGCGTTCATAAGTTTCAAGCCCTCCCCAAAGTCCTTTACCCGTTTGATACAAAGTACCGGCCCGAATACCTCGCTGTCCCCTACGGTCATACCGGGTTTTACATGATCGAAAATCGTAGGACCGATGTAGAACCCTCTTTCGTAACCGGGTACCTTGATGTTCCGGCCGTCAAGTACCAGTTTGGCCCCTTCGTCTATGCCCTTCTGTATCCAGCCTTCAACAAATTGTTTGTGCCCCCCGTTTACCACCGGTCCCAGGCCGGTACTCTTTTCATACGCCGGGCCAACCGTGAGGGCCTGTGCTTTCTCCGCGATGGTCGCGACCAGTTTATCCGCTATTGATTCCTGCACCGCCACCGCCGGTAACGCCATGCACCGTTCCCCGGCGCAGCCGAACGCGGAATTGATGATTCCCGCGGCGGTCCGTTCAACGGGCGCGTCTTCCAGCACCAGGGCGTGGTTCTTCGCTTCACAAAGGGCCTGTACCCGCTTGCCGTTTTTCGCGGCGGTCTCGTAGATATGCAGCCCCACGGAAGTCGACCCCACAAAACTTACCCCTTTAATATCAGGATGGGAGAGAAATAGCTCCGCCTCGTTGCGGGAACAGGTAACAATGTTGATAACCCCGTCCGGGAGCCCAGCCTCCTTGTATAATTCCGCGATACGCAGGCAGCTTTGCGGGGTAAAGGTCGCCGCTTTAATCACGATGGTGTTCCCGCAGGCGATACACAGGGGCGTCATCCAGCCCATGGGGATCATGGCCGGGAAATTGAAAGGGACAATCCCCGCAAACACCCCCAGGGGTTCACGGTAGAGTACGGTGTCAAACCCGGCGGAAGCGTCCGCGAGGCTTTCCCCCATCATGAGGGAAGGGGCGGCAATGGCCTGCTCCGTTCCCTCCTTTGCCTTAAGCACGTCCCCCGCCGCTTCTTCCCAGGCTTTGCCGTTTTCAAAGGCCACCAGATACGTCAACTCCTCCATGTGTTCAATCAAAAGGTCCCGCAGCTTGTACAGTATCTGTACCCGTTTGATGACCGGCGTACCGGACCAGCGCGGAAAAGCGGCCTTGGCCGCCGCAACCGCCTGTTCCACCTCCTCCTTCGTACAGCAGGGCACTTTGGCGATCACCTCCCCGGTGCTGGGGTTATAGGCATCGGTATATGTTTGTGTTTTCGATTCCACAAACCGGCCGTTGATAAAGGGTTTCAATATTTTTGGTTCGCTCATAGTTACACTCCTTTGTTTGTCGTAAACAGTAAAACTGCTCATTCTCCCTTCACATCGGGATCGCTGATCATAATCCCCCGTACCACCGCCGCCAGGTCGTCATAGCTTTTCAGGAACGCCAGCAGGGTCCGCCGGGCAGCGCCGAAACTGTCAAATTCTTCCGGCTTCATGCCCTTCTCGTCATAGGCCCGGCGGAAGTCGGGAAACTTCTTTTCCAGTTCGGCGATGATTTTCGGGTCCACCGGATCGTCGATGCGGTTTTTAACTTCCACATCGGACGCGTTAAACCTTTGCTGCCAGTCATAGGTAATGGTCATGGACATATCACCGCCGATAAACTCCGACCAATGAAAATGGTTCCGGTACGCCGCATTGAGAAGCCGCGTCCGGTATCCCCGCTCTTTGTACAGGTGATAGGCTTTTTTGGCCGCCGCCGTCCCGGCCCATTCCAGATACCCCGGATCGGTAACAACGCCTTTTTTTGAGGCAACCACCTTGAGCCAGTCGTCCAGACGGCCCACCATGATCGTGCACACCGGGCTCATGCGGGAAACATCCTTCCCCTCTTTTTCCCGCCGTTTTATGCCCCGTTCCACCGCCTCGGCTACGGCGATGCACTGGGGCACAGTAAAAGACACCGTAGCGTTCACGCTGATCCCCCGGTAGGACAGTTCCTCGACAGCCTCAATCCCCGCCCTGGTCGCCGGCAACTTGA
>JAITBO010000142.1 GCA_031283505.1 Treponema sp.
AGGAAAAAATTCTTTACCCCTTTGTCCATAAGGGAGACAAGGTAGTCTGACCGGAGGCCGGGATAAAGCCTGATGACGCACATGGAATTCACCGCGTCTTCCAGAAGCTGGGACAGGACATACTGATCCGCTTCCAGGGGCCCGGTCAGAAGGGGAGCGCCTGTGAAGACAGGGGCTTCCATGTTCCAGTTTCTAAAGCCGTTGCTCCCTATGCGTTCAAATTTCAGGTTGAGAGGAGAAAGGACTTTGCCCCCATTCACCACATAAACCCCGTTAGGCTTGTTCAGGGCCAGATTTACCGCCTTCCTGATGGTTCTGAGGGCTTCCTGTGAAGTTCCGGGCGGCGTGGAGGAGGCGGCCAGGACTATTGGAGCGCTGGCCTCCGCGAAAAGCCAGTAGAGGAGCGGCGCTGTGTAGGGCAGGGTATCGGTCCCGTGAGCCACTACGATGCCGTTGGCGGTTCCGGAATTGAGGCGGTCGGCAATGGTTTCGATGAGTACCGCCCAGTCCGAAGGGATGATCTCTTCCGAGAGGATACGCCCGACCTGTATAGACTCAAACCGCACTTTGACGTCGGCTTCTTCGTTTTTTGCCAAAAGTTTGCGGAGGACCTGCTCGTCTCCTACTTCCAGGCTGCCGTCCTCGGCGATACGGCCTGAGATGGCCCCGCCCATGGAAAGGACATAGACCAGGGACACCGAAAGCTGCTCCCTGAGTATGTCTTTTACCAGGGTAGGTTCCGCAAGGCCGTTGGTTTCCTTCATGATACTGCCCGTGAGGAACTGTATGGGCCCGGCGTCCCCTTCCCGTATGCGGCGCACCTCCTGGGGATTGGCGTCTATCACCGCCTTTACAACTCGTTCTATCTCGGCCCGGTCTGTAAGCTGTTCCCAGCCCCGCTCCCTGACCAGTTCTCCGGGTTCCCGTTTTTCTTCCAGTACGGCAGTGACGGTCTGCTTGGCGATGCTGCCGTGTATGCGCCGTTCCCGGAGCATATTCAGAATGTCCGCGAAACGCCGGGGAGTAAGAGGGGCCTCCGCCGGGCCGAAGCCCAGGCGTTTACATTCTTTGATCACGAAAGAGGCCATCCACTGGGCGGTTTCCCGGGGAGGTGCCCCCAGGGACACGGTTTCCTCAAAATAGTCCGCCCGGCTCGTTTCGTCACAGATGAATTCAGCCTGAAGCTGGGTAAGGCCGTAAACATCCATAAAACGGTTCCTCCGGGCTTCCGGGAGTTCTATGGAAAAGTTGTCCAGGGCTTCCAGAATTTCCGGTCCCGGACGGAAATGAGGAAAGACCGCCGGGGCAAACCGGGGTTTTTCCTCGCCGGTACGGACTTGGAAGGATTCGGTGGCCGATTTAGCCTCGTTCCAGAGCCGGCTCTCGCTGAGTATCGTCCCGCCATTGGTCACTATCTCTTCCTGCCGGGAAAGTTCCGCGTTTATCGCTTTGGACACAAAATTAAAGGAGTTGAGGTTCCTCAGCTTTACTATGTAGGAGGGGATCTCGGGATAAGGCGCCATGGACGCGTAGGCGTTGCAACGTATTACGGTTTCCAGAGGGACGCCGGGGATAAGTTCCAGGTACTGAATACGCCGCCGCAGGTCGGAGAGAAAAACTTCCGCTTCTTCCCCTATCTCAAAGTCCGCCGCCGTCCTGAGCCTGAGGCTGGGCATACCCGCCCTGGAATAGTCCATGACCGTTGTTGAACCCTTGCCCGGCCTGGTCAAGCGTCCGGCATCTTCTTCCAGCCGGACCTCGGTAATATGGATACGCTTTTTTCGCCGGTGGAACATGATGTCCATGGCGCAGGCCTCCCCCAGCTTGATGGAAAGCCAGGACAGGGGATATTCAGGCGGCAGGATGGGAATGTTCAGGGTCCGTTCATAGGGGACGTCTTTGATGATGGTTCCCCCCAGGCCGTGTATCAAAAGGTAAGCTTTCCGGGCGGCCAGGGCGTTAAGGTGGGGGACCGCCCCATCTTCTCCCCGGCAGACTGGGCACGAGGTTTCTCCGGGGCCCTGGGAGACCGGAGTGCAGCCGCAGAAAGTTTTAACCCCCGAAAGCAACAGAATACGGACTTCCAGGGAAATATAAGACTTGTACACCGGTTTACCTCATCAATGTTTTCCGTGATACTTTATGGAAGGTGGTATAACCTCCTTCAAATACAACAAAAAAAAGAAAAAATGAATGGAAAAAATCCTCTTGATACTGTATAATAAAAAAAATCTTGTAGCAATGACCGTGGTTTAACTTTTAACCATAGCATACTGTAATCCCGGCAAGATTATAAAGGAGCAGGCGTGATACGGCGCGATTTCCCCAAGATTCACTTTTATGATCAGGATTTTGTGGATATCTATGATAAAACCTGGGCCTGGATTCAGGACTGCTGGAACGGCGGAAACGAAAACGGCGGCATTGACGGAAAATTCTTCTCTTATCCCGGAAGTCCGATGATACAGCAATGCGACGCCATTTTTTCCTCTTTTTTTCTTGTCTATTCCAACCGGATATACCAGGCTCACCCGACCCTGGATATTTTCTATGCCCACCAGGAACCGAACGGTGCGGTGCGTTCCGCGTATAACATAAACACCGGCCTTCCCGAGGTGGATCAGGACAACCCCGAAGGGCTGGGACTTCCCCTGTTTGCCTGGGCCGAGTACAACCTTTACCATAAAACGGCGAATAAAAAGCGGGTCAAGGACGTAATCCCCATTCTCCATAAATATATACAATGGATAGACGAGGTTTTTAAACGCCCCAACGGCCTTTATGAGGCGCCTCTGTCCGCCACGGGAATGGTGACTTCTTACCGGGAGGCGGCTTGCTATCCTGTGGATTTTAACGCGGTTATGGCTGTCAATATGCTTTACATGGCCGCCCTGGCGGATATTCTGAACGATAAAGAGGCCGGTTTTCAATATAAACGGCAGTATTTTTCCCTGAAAACCCGGATCAACGCCCTGATGTGGGACAATGATGACGGGTTTTACTATGACATAGACAAGAACGAACAGCGGATCAGGGTAAAGACACTGGCGGGTTACTGGCCGCTTTTGGCGGAGATTCCCAACGACGACAAGGCTGAACGTATTATCGACAAACTCTCGGACCCCAGGTTCTTCGGGTCTCCTCATCCCTTCCCTTCCATGGCGGTGAACGAACCGGGATTTGACGAAAACGGCTGCGGGTTCCGGGGTTCCGTGTACCCGCACCTTACCTTTATGGTGATCAAGGGCCTTGAACGGTACCAGCGCTGGGAGTTGGCCCGTGAATGCGCCACCCGGCACCTCTACTTTGTCTTGGATTCCATGAGCCCCGACGGGAATCACCACAAAGGGAACCTCTGGGAAGCCTATCTTCCTCTCAAAGAAGGCCCCGCCCTGTGGCCTGAGCGGCCCGATTTCCCCCGGTCCCAGTACCTTACCTACGATGCCCTCTCGACCATCTGCCTGACCATAGAGAACGTGGTGGGCCTTTTCATCTCCCTGCCCCGGAAGACCGTGGACTGGATCATACCCAACCTGGAGATCATGGGGGTGGAGAACCTTTCCCTCAAGAAAAACATGATCACCATCTTGTCCAACAAAAGTGGCCGGGGCTGGGAAATTCACATGGAAAGCGAGAAACTTTATTATTTTACGATAAATATTCTGGGGAAAAAGAAGAAAACCCTCCCCATACCTTCGGGGAAGTGTTCTATGCTCATCGACAAGCTATAACGTTGCCGCAGTTTTTGCGTACAAGGGTTGCTCTTTGAAGAGGACATAGAGAGCTCTCCCGATAATCAGAAAAAATTTCACCCTTTAGGCCCTATGGAAGGGTGAAATTATTATCTCACCTTGCGCACTGGAGCCAAAATTGAAGAAATTTAACCACGAACCTCACAAACAAACTATGGATTTAACCTCAAAAGTTCGTGTGGTTAGTGGTTCATATTATTTCCTGCGCAACATGAATTATTATGTTAAATCTAAGGTTGCTGTTTTAAAATTGAAGTTTTGAGACAGCCTCACATTATTTTAAAATTTTTGTTGACAATTTTAGAAAGATCTCTGTATAATTTATCATCAAGGTTGAACGTTAAACCTAAATTTGCGTTGAAAGCAAGATGTTAAGGTATAAAGAGGTATTCTAAAGATGAAAAACGTGTTTTTGGTCCCAGGAGTTTGTTGCGCTTTGCGTGTAAAATCCCCAAAAATCGCTTGCAAGGCGATTTTTTACCCTGCAAACCCCGATCGAACCAAAGGTTCGCGTATGCCCATTAATCGGGATTTTTGCGTTACTGGCGGGGCAAAAATCCATAAATGCAACTGGCTGCTAGGCATCCTGATGTGCGGCTTTATCATGGTTACGGCTTGTACGACAACGCTGCTCCCCAAAAAGGCGGAGGCTGCCGAAGATTACGGGAAGATATTCGAAGCGGCCTATAGCCAGCTCCAGATTGGTACGTCCGCCCTCAGGGAGGATAAACAACCCCTTGTGCTGGCCCACTATATGCCCTGGTTTCAGCGGTACGGCTTTCATTGGCAGCAGGGAGGCGCTAAATTCGATCCTGCGGAAATATTGCCCAACGGACGGGCGAATATTTCTACTCATTACTATCCTTTGACGGGGCCTTATGATTCCAATGATCCGGCGGTTTTGGAGTATCAGGCGGCGCTGATAAAAATGGCCGGAATTGACGGGGTGCTCATCGACTGGTACGGCATCACCGAAGGAGTGGACTATAAACCCATTCATGAGGCGACATTGGCCCTTATTGAGATACTCAAAAAGCGGGGTCTCAAATACGCAATCGTATACGAAGATCAGAGCGTTAAGCACCTCATCGAATTCGGCATAATCCCCAAGGATCAGGGCCGGAGTACCGCGAAGGAAACCTTTACCTGGATGCAGCGGAACTGGTTCCAGGACGAACTCTATGTCAAGGTAGACGGACGTCCCCTGGTTCTCTGTTTCGGCCCGCAGTATTTCTATCAGAAAAGTGAGTGGGACGAGATCTGGACCGATGTGAATCCCAAGCCTTTTTTTATCGACCTTGACGCCAGGACCAACTGGGCCGACGGCACAAAAAACTGGAGCCCCATGCATCTGTCTTCGGGAGGCAAATTGTCCATCCCCAGCCTGGTGAAATATCTTAACGATTTCTACCGGAAACAGGAAGCCAAACCCTTTGTTGTTGGTACCGCCATGCCCGGCTTTCACGACATTTATGCCCAGGCCGGCGGCAAGAGCTATGGTTTCCTGGATTATTCAGGAGGCGAGACATTCAAACTCACCTATACTGCCGCGGAGCGGGCCCGGGCAAACATCATCCAGATTCAAACATGGAATGATTACGGAGAAGGAACCATTATCGAACCGACCATAGAGCACGGGTATAAAGAACTGGAATACCTTCAGGACAAGCGGAAGGAATGGGAAGAAAATTTTTCCTTTAATTACAGTGATCTGCGGATACCCATAGAGCTTTACAAGACGGCGGTTTCGGAAAAGTCTACGGATGAACAGAAGCAGCAGATCGCTTCGCTTTACGACATATTGTTTTCCGGAGACGCCGCTAAATTCCGGGATGCGGTGAGGGCGGCGAACATCAGATTCGATTTTTCGGTAAGCCCCCTGCTCTTTGAATCTTCGGGAAGCGCCGATGAACCGGCGGCAGCCTTTGATCCTGCGGGGCGAAAAAACCTGGCCCTGGGCAAGCCTGCGGTGGCTTCCAGCAAGATTGATGTCTGGACTGTCAACAAGGCTGTTGACGGTGATGTGTCAACCTATTGGGAAGGCGCCGCCCGTCAGTATCCCGGAACCATGTACGTTGACCTTGTAACTCCCACCAGAGTTACTACCCTGGTAATAAAGCTGAATCCCCAGCGTATGTGGGCGAAACGTACCCAGCGTTTAGAGGTAAAGGCAAGCGGCAATGGTACTGATTTTACCACCGTTGTACCGGAGTCTGACTACCTGTTCGATCCGGCGGCCAACGCCAACACGGTAGTCATTCCCCTTGACACAACAGCAAGATACATACAATTAGTGTTTACCGCAAACAGCGGCGGTACCAACGGGCAGGTTGCGGAACTGGAGATTTACGGTGAATAACACTGTTTTTCTGCCCCCCTCCCCCCCCCCCAGAGGCTCGGTGTATGTAGGGTTATACAAAAACAGTTTTTCTATATATGGGGGTATATTGCGGGAATCTTCCGGCAGGGAGATAACCCCATGAAAGCCCCCTGCCTTCCGTTGCTTCTACCGGTATGTATTTTTATTCTGTTTGTTTCCGGTTGTTTTTCCGCCCTTCCCCCTGAGGAAGAGGAAAATCCTGAGCCGGTGGAAACGGAAGATTTTGAATCCGCCTATGCCGCGCTCCGGGTATATACGCCGTCCAGGAGGCGGCAAAAACAGCCATTGATTCTGGTTCATTATATGCCCTGGTACCGGGGGCCGTCGGATAAATCACAGGAAAACAACAAAAGCGTTTACGGCGGTCACTGGACCGGTTGGGGCGGCATTGATCCTACCCGGACACGATCCGACGGTCGGGCGGAGATTTACGCCCGTCAATACCCCCTTACGGGTCCTTACGATCAGTCTACAGTATACCTCCTGGAATACCAGGCGGTCCTCTTTAAGCTGGCGGGCATAGACGGAGTTATCTTTGACTGGTACGGCAACAGAAACGTGAATGATTTCGGCGAAATTCACGAACATACCAAAGCAATGGTAGAAGTGTTGAAGCGGGTGGGTCTGCAATTTACCGTCTGTTACGAAGATAACACTATCAACATGGAATACGGCGGCAGGGACAATGTTCCCGCCGGGGAAGCTCTGGAAAGCGGCAAAGAAGTGTTCCGCTGGATGCAGCAAAACTGGTTCAATGATAATGCCTATATACGTCTTGACGACCAGCCGCTGGTAATGTGTTTTGGCCCTCAATATTTTTCTCAAGCCCAATGGGACGAACTCTTTGCCGCAGCCGATCCGCGGCCCTTCTTTGCGGACTTGATGGCCCGTACCTCCTGGGCGGACGCCACCTACAACTGGCCCTCCATGAACGGCAGAAAACCTGTCTACCCCGGCCTGGTGAATGACCTTAACGGTTTTTATAACAGTCAAAAAGATAACCCCTGCCTTATCGCCAGCGCCTGGCCCGCCTTTGACGATGTTTACGAGGACATAGGGCAAACCAGCTACGGCGATCTTGCCTACGCTGATGGGGAGACATTTAAACTGACCTTTAAAGCCGCCCTGGATTCATGGCCGGACATCATTCAAATAGCCACCTGGAATGATTATGGGGAAGGTACCATTATCGAACCCACTATAGAGCGGGGCTACCGGGAACTGGAGTATTTGCAGGACAGGCGGAAGGAATGGGACAGCGGTTTCCCTTATACCAGAGAGGATCTCCGCATTCCTCTGGAATTTTACAAGTTGCAATATCTTAATACTGCGAGTGCCGCCCCAAAGACGGTTATTGCCGATGCTTATGACGCCTTGTTCGCGGGTAACGCGGCGGGGCTCAGAACGGCAGCGGAGAAAGCCGGCATCAGGGTAAGCGTGAACGACTTAAAGCCTCTGCTGAGAAAGTAGGGGCAGAAAAACGTAATTTACATGGCGCCGGGCCTGTGTCCGCCCATGTGAATATAAAATTTTATTGAGGAGAACAGAAATGAGAAAGGCGGTAAAAATTTTCTCAGTATTATCAGCATTGGTGTTGGTGATGTTGTTCATTACAGGATGTCCTAACGGAACAACTGACGAAGATGAGGGAGGATACAAGAATCCTGCGGAATCTTCTACCGGGTTTAAGACCTATTACATAAAGGCCGTAGATGCAGGCAGAGATGCGCCGTGGAATGAT
>JAITBO010000153.1 GCA_031283505.1 Treponema sp.
GTCGCCTGGGGTGATTCAAAGATTACCGTGTAATCTTTTACGGCATTGTCCTCTGTTGTAACCGTATAGACTATATTTTTACGGAAATCCTGCCCGGTAATGCCGCTTTCCTGTTCCGCTGTATTAACCGTAACAGTACCGGTAGATTCAAATGCGGCCTTCAGACTGTCAATATTTTCTATCCATCTCTGGGTCGCAAGGGTTATCGTTGATTCGTTTTCATCAATAGCGCCGGTTAAACTGTCATCCAGCCCGGCCTCTGACGCGCTTATAGAGAAAGACGTTATTTGCGGCTCAGGAATGGTAATATTCAGGGTTATGCCGGTTTTACCGATCTCCGGTATATCCTCGTACCCAGCGGCCTTGCTAAAGAAAAATTCTGTTTCATCTTCTATGCTAAGTTTAAAATAGACCCTTTCGTAAACATCAGGTATCACCGTTTTCCAGGTGCTATTGTCCAAATCAACTTCTATACGGGTGATTAAATCTTCATATCCCTCATCCCCGTAAACGAAAAGGTCTGCCTTTCTTTGCGGAGCGCCGTGGGTAATTATCCGGGCAGTACCACTTATGGGGATGACCCTGGTAAAATCACCGCTCCTAAAGGTATATTCCGCCTTGGTTTCCATATTCGTATAGATATGGACAACTTCCGTTTTACCGGCTACCTGATAGCCGTTTTCCAATTGTACTTTTAAGAGATAGAAGCCGGGCTTTACTGTAAGCGTTCCTTTTTCCGTTTCTTCTTTCAGGTCAATTTCTGTTTTGTATTCGCCGTCCAATGACTCAAGAACAAGCATTGCTCTGGACAGGCTTTCTATATCAAGGGACAAGCGTATATCATAGCTGAATATCCCTTCTTCGCCGGTATTATCCGCCGTAATAGCAATGGATTCGTTTGTCCTTTGTCCTGCGGTAACGGTTATGAGCTTCTTTCCCTGGGCAGCAAGGTAGTATGTCCCCTGAATAATAACATACCCTTCTACCGATAAGTCCCATGACCCGCTTTCAAGTTCAACATTGACAGTGTTATCCACAGATAATATGGTAACAGTATCTTTTCCTTCACTGGTAAAAGTTAATGTATACCGGGAAAAAATCACATTGGAAGGAAGCAGTGTACGTTGTCCTGCATTTCCATCGGATATATGAATTGCGGCCAATCCTTTGTTCAGGTCTTTAGATACCGATACGTTATCAATGGGATTTCCGCAGTTTACCAGCAACGCAACCACAAAAAGAAGGGATATATGTGGTAAAACATTCCGTGCTTTCATCGTTTTCTCCTATTTTACAACTTTAAAGATTAATTCATCTGAATAGGGAATTTCATCTTTGTATACCAAGGCGGTAACATGATGTATTCCCACCGGGTAATCTATTGCGGCTATGCTCAGGGTACTGCCCGTTTCAATTTGTTCTTCGCCGTCAATAAACCAACGCGCCAATGTGCCGGTCACAGTTATCTGTAATGTGTCTTTTTGTGTACGGGAAAAATCTTTTTCCGGTTCAGAGGTAAGATCAACCTTTTCATAGGGTAATGAAGTAAAAGTTATCTCTATAGAATTCTGCCCCTGGGACTGTACGGTTACCGTATAATCCCTGGTACTGCCATCATCGGCGGTTACCCGGTACGTTACTGGATTGGTAAAGTTCTGTGCGGTTCCCGAAGCTGGGGTTACCGCGTTTCCGGTAAACGTAATGGTTGGTGAGAGGCTGGTAATATCTGAACCATAAGGTACCGTAATAGCAATCGTCTGTTCACTTATCTCCCCTGTAGCGGACCCAACAGCAAAAGAAGTTATGGCCTTTGTACCTGGTTCGGCAAGCCGTACAATTACCGTGTAGTCTCGGGTACTGCCATCACCAGCGGTTACCCGGTACGTTACCGGATTGGTAAAGTTCTCTGCGGTTCCCGAAGCTGGGGTTACTGCACTTCCGGTAAATGTAATGGTTGGAGAGAGGCTGGTAATATCTGTGCCATAAGGTACTGTAATGACAATCGCCTGTTCACTTATCTCCCCCGTAGCGGACCCAATAGTAAAAGAAGTTATGGCTTTTTCATCGAATGATGTCTCACGGATATCACATCCGGCAAACAAACAAAACAACAGTACTACTACACCTGTCAATATATATTTTTTCATATTAATACACTCCTCCTATACAAAAAAACTCGGTGGATCAGATTCCAGCACGATACACCGGATGTTCCTATAAATTTTTTCAAAAAGGCGTTGAAATTCCTGGGCGCTTTTTAAGATCATCATGATTACATATCTGAAACTGTATATATATATGAGAATAAATAGACTTTTTGAAATTTTGTGTTTTAGTATAAGAGAGAGAGAGAGAGAGAGTGGGGGGGTAAAACCGCAGAAAGTTTTTCAGTTACATTTACAAGAGATATAGAGGAAAAAGCTTTCTTTAACCCACCTGACATTACCGTACTCCCATTCTTAATGATTGGCATTTAGAGAGGTCAATCATTCAAAATATATTCAATCCTTGTTCTTCGTAGTATAAACCTATAAAAATAAAAAGTCAAGGTTTTTTGCGAAAAAAAATACAAAAAATCACCATACCGCCGGGACTTAAGATTAAGACCATGATGCCCGCTCATCTAGGGGCAGCGGACCCAAAATTGAAAAAATTTAACCACGGACCTCATCGGACCGGTGATCCGCAACTTTAACTTCAAAAGTTCGTGTTGTTGCGGACCACACAGGTCCGGTGTGGTTAGTGGTTCATATTATCCTTCCTGCGTAACATAAGTTATTGATATTAATGAGCCTCCCCGGTTTAACCGCCTTTGTTTCAGCCCGAATCGCCGGGTCTGACGCTCATGAGCAGGGACGCGGCGAAGGCGGCGGTCAGGCCGGAGAAGACCGTAAGGCCGAAAAGGTGGACCGGGGTGAAGCCGCTCAGGGACAGGGCGCCGAAGGACAGGGCGGTGGTGGCGAAGGACAGGACGATGGCCGGCGTCGTAGTGCGTCTGAGGGGAGAATCCGCCGTGCGCCGGCTTTCACTGACGTAGAAGATGTAGTCCAGCCCAAGGCCGAAGACCAGGACGAGGCCGACCACGGGAAAAAAGCTGAGGGGTATGCCGGCGCAGGAGAGGACCGCCAGGGTGACCAAGGTCAAAAGGCAGGGAACAGCGCAGATACCCAGGGCTTCCCGGCGGGGATAGAAGATGTTGACTATGACGCCTACGATGACGTAAGCGACGGCAAAAAGGATGAGCATGATGCGGGTCAGAGCGTCCAGTTCGGTCCCTATGTCCCGCACCTTGTTCACAAAGTAGACGGAATCCGATTCTTCCGCCAGGGAACGGAAGATCTGCTCGTTTTTGGCGTGGAGGGGAAGGACGCAGGAATACCAGCGGCCTTCCACTTCGCCTATCCAAAGATTGGAGAGGATGTCCCGCAGATTAGGCGGAAGCCCCTCCCCAGGAAGGACGAAGTTCCCCTCCCGGGCCGCAAAATCCTCCCGAAAGGCCCGGGCCGCTTCGGGAGGAAAGCCGAGAAGCGCAAACTGGGAGTCCGCCAGGGGAAGAAGCGCCTTAGCCGCCTGGTAGTTCCGTTCCTGCGCCGCCGGGGAAGGTACAAACAAGGAAGCCGCCATATAGGAACGGAGGTTTCCCCGGCCTGTCTCCTCGTCCAGCCGGACCCGGAGGGCCTCCTCGTGTTCCAGAACCTCCCCGGCGCTGTCCCCGGAAACGATGAAGTACCATCCCGCCGACCCGTGATCCAGGATCCGGGAGGCGATCCTTTCGGATTCCCTCAGGGCAGGAGACATGGTGTACAGGCCGGCTATGTTGTTTTCTACCCTTATCATGTCCCGGTTAATGACGATGATAATCGCCGGTACAATCGCCATGACCGCCAGTACTGCCCGTTTCAGGCTGCGCCCCAGGGGAGGGGAAAGACCGGCGGATTTATCCCGGCGCCGGTGCAGAGCCGGAAGCCGCCGTTTTTCGGGGAGTGGCAAGGCGAACCGGGGATAAACGACCATGGCGGTCAGCCAGGAACTCAAAAGACCGGTGAACAAAAACACGGCGAATTGCTTCAATATGACAAAGGGAGCAAAAAAAAGCGCGGCGAAGCAAATTTCCGAAGAAATAAAACTCATAGTAATGCCCCGGAAAATATGGGCGCGTATCGCCGGACCGCCGGGCAGCAAGGGATTTCCCCTCCAGTTCATAAAGTAATGAATGGAATAGTCTACCCCTATGCCGATGAGGGTGGTGCCGAACACAAAGGTAAGGATGTGGATTTCCCGAAAAAAGAGGAGAACCGCCGTGGCGGCGGTAAGGAGGGAGACCAGGACCGCGGAAACCGAAACCAGAACCGGCAGGGCGGACCTGAACACCCCAAGGAAAATGAAGGCTATGATGATGAGGGTCACCGTGGAGATAAAGGAGATTTCCCGCTGGGCCCCGGAAGAACTCTCGTAACTGTGGAAAGGCACCCCGGAGAACACGAAACGGGCCCCCCCTTCCCCGGCGCTGATTTCCCCGCAAGCGGCGTATATTCTCTCTACCCCGCTGCCCGCGTTGGTGACCGCCACCCCCGAAGGCGGGAGGGTTCCCCGTATCATGACGTACCACAGGCCCTCGTAACGGGCGGCCAGCACGTCCTCTTTGGGGGACATGGCGCTCCCGGAAAGCAGGCCGGAATCCAGGAAGCGCCGTATGCCCCGGTCCGCCAGAAAGAAGGGGTCCCGGTCCAGAGCGTCCAGGCTTGTGAAGGTAAAGGCCCCGTAAGCCGCAGCCAGGGCATCCGTAGCCAGTTCTTCCGCGCCCCCCTTCTCCAAAAGTTCCCTGGCCTCCCCGTCCAGGAGGACATAGCGGTAATCCGTCAGATAGCTGGTAAACTCCGAGAGCAGAGATTCGTCCACATAGAAGGACAGGGACTCAAAGACACCGGTTCCCGCAAAGCGGTCGTATAGGGAAGCGGCGGCCCTCTTTGCCTCGGCGAAATCGGCGCTCCCGGCGAAGATGTAGACCCCCCTGGCGCTACGGCTGCTCAGGGCCTTGTCCGCCACAGCCACAGAGCGGAAGGAATGGGAATCCGGCAGAATGTCGAAAAGTCCGGTGTTGACGCGGACCGGCCAGCCGGCTGCCACCGAGAGGCCCAGGACAGCGGCAAAAACCAGATGGAAGACAAACCACAGGACCAGGGGAACCGGGCCGTCCCGCCTTCCGGTCTCATTCAACAGAAAAAAGGGCTTTTTCATCGGGAGTTAGACCTTCGGGAAAGCTGTGACCGGACAACTCATACCGGATGGTATCGCCGCTCTGTTCCCTCAGAATGATGGTACGGATGACCGAATCGCCGTTCATGGTTATTTGGGCGGCAAAGGTTCTAACCGCCTGCTCCTTAGGGATAAGGCCAAGAAACCATCTTCCCCCGGACTCAGTAAAGTAGTTGTCGAAATTCTCCCTCAACCTGTGGGCGTCTCCGGTAAAGACGGCGCTGATGGTATCCGCCAGACTGAGGAAGGTTTCGTTGCCCCGGGCTTCCAGCCTGGTTCTGGTCCCCCTGGGCGTAGACTGGACGATGTAGTCCCGGCCTACAGCCATGACGGAGGGAAAGGGGGTCCGGGTGTCCCAAACCATACCCGTCCCGGCGGCGATGATGAAGTTCCCCCCGGAAAGCAGGGTGCGGTTCATGCGGCCCAGGGTTCTGGTCTGGGTGAATGTCCCCTTGACCACAGGATGTTCCGCCAGGGTCCTGGTGACCTCGTTGTACCGGGCCTGGGTCGCCGTGCCCAAGGAAAAGCGGAACACCTCCGGGGTGTTCTCCTGGGCTCCTGTGGAAAGGGCGAAAAAAACCAGCAGAAGCGGCAGCATGAAGATCCGGGTCATACCTTCCCCTTCTCCCCCGAAGCCTGAGCCAGCAAGGCTTCCACCTTTTCGATAAAAATGCGGGGACACCCAAAACGAGAACCCCCCGCCTCTATGTCGTAGGCCATCTGGGTACTGACCGCCCTGGTAGCCGTCTCTCCGTTGGGGCCGAAAAGCTCGTAGTTGATGCGCAGGCGGTCCTCGTATTCCTCCAGAACGGCTTTGGCCCGGACCCGGTCACCGAAGCGGAGGGGGCGGATGAATTTCAACCTGATGTCCGTGATGGGAAACGCGTATCCCGATGCTTTCATTTCCCGGTATCCGTAACCGATCTTATCAAGCAGGGTGCAGCGGGCTTTTTCGAGGTATTTAACATAGTTGCCGTGCCAGACAACATCCATGGAATCCACGTCGTAGAATTCAACCGTAAATTCCACTTCGGCGCTTAAATCATGACAATTCATACACAGTTCCCTCCACAAGACTTTATCAATCTTTCGGGAATTTTGGTCCGCACTTCAGGTTTGGCCCAAAAATCGTAGAAATTGTACCATTGATACGGATGCCGCTTACAGTAGTATTCTAGTTTTTCCGTAAAGGACCGGGCCAGGTCCTCCACTCTGCCAGTCCGCTCCCGGCGGGAACAGTCAAAGGAAACGGCGCTCTTGTAAACATACATATCATACCGGGACGCCAGGGAGGTATCCCCCTGCCGCAGGGCAAAAACAAAATAGGTAGGGACATCAAGCAGGGACGCCAGGAAAAAGGGGCCATAGGCAAAAGGGGCGTCTTCGTCCAGGAAAGGAAAGAGGAAGTACCTGTCCCTGGAATTGGCCGATGTCCGGTCTCCGGCTATGACCACAAGCTCCCCCGTCGCGAGACGTTCCTGGAGCATGATGATCGTATCGGGGCCTATGTCATTGGCGCTGATGACCCGCAGGACCGAATTGGGGTTCAGTTCCCGGAGCATACGGTTGAAGTGGGCGGTTACCGAAAAGTCCACAATGGAAGTGACAGAAACCTCCCGTGAAACGCCGGTACGGTTGAAATTGGCAAGACCTCTCAAAAGTTCCGTGTTTCCCAAATGGGAACAGATAAGAAGCACCCCCTCCCCTCTTTCCAGCAGGGCTATCAAATCGCCCACATCATCGTCATGAAAATGAACGCGGTCCAGCGTGACCTTGCCACCCCAAGCCTCAATCTTTTCAACTACCGTGAGGGAAAAGGCCAGGATATGCCTGAAGATGCGTATAGGAAAGACCTTTCCCTCCGCAGCGGTACAAGCGGCTATCCGTTCAAGAAAACGGCGGGAATCGTTCCTGACTTTCTTCGAGAAAAGAAAATAGAGGAAAGCTACGGGATAGGCTCCAAGGCGCATAAGAAACATGGGCCAAACCCTAAAAATGAAAAGGAGGAGCCTGACGTGCCAATAACCGGCGGCTTGTTCTTTTTGCTCTGACCAGTGAGCGCTCGGTACGGGGGCCTTTTCCCTGATTTTATCCATCTACGCCCCCCCCCATCCGTTTTCGGAGGGGTTGACGCCGGCGGTAAAGCAAAACGGGCAGCCGGAGGAGCATACCCAAAAAAAGACGAGTAAAAACCCAGGTGATCCGGGCGTTGTCCTGTACCAGGTGGAAATTGGAGAAGCCGTCTTTGGGGTAGATCACCTTTACCGGATAATACAGGGAGGGTATACCTTCCCAGGACAGACGGACGAGGATTTCAATGTCAAAACCCATACGCGGATCAAAATAGTTGCGGTGAAGGATACGCCGCGCCGCTTCCACGGGATACACCCGGAACCCGCACATGGCATCCCGCACGTCTCCCGAAAGGGTAACGATACGGCTCCAGGTGTTGGCGATCTTCCTGCCTGTAACACGGCTCACCGGAGCGGATGCATCGAATTCCGGATAGCCGCATATCAGGATCCCGGGACAGAGCCGGGCCTGTTCCAGAAAGAAGGGAATACGCCCCTCATCGTGCTGGCTGTCGGCGTCTATCTGGAGGATGTGGGTCAACCCCAGTTCATGGGCCCTGTCAATCCCTGCGGAAACCGCCCGACCCTTGCCGCAGTTCCTCGGCAGAGTTACCAAACTCACCAGAGAAGAAACCGCCGCAGCCTGGGCGAGATACCCTTTGGTTTCCTCATTGTTCCCATCATCTACCAGAATGATAGGAAGACCCATGGCCGCAAGCCGCTCCGTCATGGATAAAGCGGTTTTGCCGTGGTTGTATACCGGAATAAGGACGCCCTGCTTCAAACGGCCCCTCCCGGAATCAGGGTCCCGGCGGAATAGACCGTTCCACCGGAAGGATCCGTGATCTTAAATGCCAGCGATCCCTGTTCCCGGATGTACCTGAGTTCCAGGCGCACGGTCTGATCCGGAAGTATGGGGTTAGAAAACTTGATCCGTTTGGATTGGGATATGACTATTGGGGTTCCGAAGAAGAAAGCCGCCGTGCGGAGGACTATTTCTACCTGGGCAACTGCGGGAAGGAGCTTAAATTCCGGGAAATGACCGTCAAAATAGCCGCTTTCTGCGGAAATAAAGAGTTCCGCCACGGCAACGCCGTCAACTCCGGCGGATTTTTCGGTACAGACAACGCCCTGGGGAAGGACCGGTCCTTCCTCCGCGTCCCTGAAAAGGGCCTCTATCGCCGTCTTTTTCTTCTTACCCTGGGCGTCCAGGGGCAGGGTTTCAGGGTAACGCCATCTCCTGGGCAACAGGGAACCTTCAAAGTATTGCCGCAGATGCTCCCGAAAGTACCGGTCCACCCGGTATTGCTCCGTGTTCCGGAACTGCTCCCTACCCGCGTCATTGAGGACCACCGCCGCCGCCAGGTACTGACGCTTGCCGCTGAGGGCCACGACCGTAGCGTCCGCCGCAAAAGGCGACAGGAGGAGGCGGCTTTCCACCTCCGGCAGGGACACCCGTTTCTCCTCGATTTTGACCACGGCGTCCGCCCGGCCTTTCAGGAGAAAACGTCCGTCCGGGAGGATTTCCGCCGTGTCGCCGGTGGTGAATCCTGCCGGGTCCCGTATGAAAGGGGACCGGACGACCAGACAGCCTTCCCCATTGAGGTTGATTTGCGCGTTGCTAAAAGGGGTCCACTCTTGGCCGTCTTTGGACCTGCGCCAGGCTATGCCGCTGGTTTCGGTGCTGCCGTAGATCTCGACAGGCCAGAACCCGAAAATCCCGGCGGTTTTTTGGGCCGTTTCAAAGGACAGCGCCCCCCCGGAAGTGAAAATCCACGGGGACTTAAGGGAAAGGGCGGTGTTTTCAATTTCCACCGACCGCTTGAGAAAGGCCGGCACGGTGACGATCAGGTAGGACTCATCGGCCAGGGTTTCAAATTCCTCGGGAAACTGAATTCTCCGGCGGCGGAAGGGAATCCCCGCAGTAAAGGGCAACAGGATCGAAAAGAGGAGACCGTAGATGTGATGCTGGCTTACGGTGGAACAGGTTTTACGGGAAAGTATCTCCTCCCCCCATTTGGAAAGGACAAAGGCGTTGTCGTTTTCCAGTTCTTTAAGCCGCTGGGGTACAACCTTGGGCGTTCCCGTAGTCCCCGATGTATACATGAGGATTTCCGTGTCCTCCGCCCGGATATGGGGGAACTCCGTTTCGGCTTCCCAGGCCTCCCCCTCCGCCTCGGAGAGGATAGACTGGATACGCCAGGCGTTTTCCTCGTCCTGATCAGTGAGAAAAGCCACGCCAGGCGTTTTGATTTCGGCGATATATCCGGGGGATATGTTCGCCGTAAGGAGGATCGTTCTGCCGCACTGGAGCAGGGCGGTAAATGCGGCGAGGAAGTACCAGCAGTCCTCGCTGTAGAGTATCCACCGGGAACTGCCATCCCGGCGTATCGCCCGGCGCAGGGCCGCCGTATCGTCCAGAAAATCCCGCCAGGTCTTCCACCGGCCTTCGCCGTAAGCGCCGTCGTAACAGACCACCGTACCGGCGGAACGGGAAGCAGAGGTGAACCGGGACAGAGGAACCGCCGCAGGCATGGTTTTTTTCACTGCTTTGCGTATCATAATTTCACCAAAAAATAAAATCCCCATCAAAAGATATGAAATGCCGCCGTTATAGACGGACCAAACAGCATCGGGCGTAAAAAAAACGGTATATCCGGCGATTCCGCCGTTAAGAATGAAAAAACCGCACCAAATCAGGGTCCAGATCCAGCAATAGGAAGCTATCCGTTTTTCCGCCAGAGAACCGGGTATGGACCTGTCCTGAAGAACCGCAAGGCGAAAAACCATTACCGGTGGAAAAAACAGAGTACTTCCAAAGACACCCAAAAGTCCCGCGCTGGCCAGTACCGGGTAGAGCTTTAAAAAGACCGCACGATTGGTGGCAAAGCACAACAGGCCGGCTCCCAAAAAAAAGACAGGTCCCAGAAAGGCGATCCGGGACTTTTTTTTTTCGATGTAGCCGCCAAAAAATAAACAGCCCCAATCAACATGACAAAGAGGGAAAACAAACGGAGGGGCATTTTCAACACCGCCAAAAACAAAAAAACCAGCAGGGGATACACTACAGCCGCTATATAAACAAGGACCTTCATGGGATTACCTTGTGACCCGGTCTTTCCGGCTGCCATCATACCCTTACTTTACCGCCGTTTCCGTGGTAATAAACGCCGCCAGGGCATCCACCGAAGCAAAATGTTTCCGGTTATCCGCGCTCTCTACGGAAAATTTCACACCGAATTTCTTTTTCAGCGCTACCCCCAGTTCCAGAGCATCTATCGAGTCAAGCCCCAAACCCTCGCCGAAGATCGGTTCCGAATCAACGATATTTTCAGGCTTTATCTTTTCCAACTCCAGAGCGCTTACAATTAATTCTTTTATTTGCCGCTTTAAATCATCCATAAACCCGGACTCCCCAAAAAGTGATAAGTGAAGCTGTTTCAAAACCTCGATTTTTGGAACAGCCTCAAGTAACTAACAATGTTTCAAAACCTCAGGGTTTGAAACTGGCTCTACTATAAATAATTCTAACGTGAATGTCAAATAAATTTTTATCAACAGAGGCAGTTTCAACACCCCGGTTTTGAAACTGCCTCGACACCCAATAGAACCGCCTCCTATCCTCCCTTCCTGATATAAAGGGGTATGGAAGTCAACTCCTTGTTATCAATGTACAAGACAAAGTTTACCACCCCGCCATTCCTGAACTGCAAGTTCGAAATCGTAAATACCAGGTGCGAAACGGCGGTAGCGTTGCCCATGCCTTTTACGTCGATATTGCCGCTTATGGTTTCCATGCTCATTTCGCCGCCCAAATCGCGGGTCTCTATGCGGAAGGTGTGGCGGGTGAACTCCCAGAGATCGAAGCGGAGGCGGATGACAACCGACAACTGGGGGTGTATGCAGGGAAAGTTCCGGGCAATTATGGTGTCAAAGGTGCCAACTATGGTAAGCTTTCCGCCGCTTTCCTGGGCAAAATCACAAAACGTAAAGAGTTCGGTTCTCATAAGCTGTACTTCCCAAGGAATTGAGTTATCAGCCGCCGGTACTCCCTGGGGTCATTCCCGCAGGCTTCACCGTGGCCGGCGCCCGGGGCGATATAGAGTTCCCTGGGAGCGGTACACGCATCATACAGGGAGCGGCCCATCCACGAGGGAACAAAGGTATCCGCGTCCCCATGAATAAAAAAGACAGGAACCGTGATTTTTTTTACCTGCTCCAGAGTGGAGGCTTCCTCAAAGGAATAACCGGCTCTCCGTTTAGAGATTCGGCTGACCCGTTTCAGAAGCCCTTCGTTTTGAAAGTGGTAATTCAGCTTCATCTGATGTTTCAGTTCATCGTATACCGATGTGTAACCGCAGTCGCTGATGACGGCCTTTACCTCCGGGGGCAGACCTTCACCGGCGGTCATTAGAACCGTTGCGCTTCCCATGGAGATGCCGTAGAGAATAATGCTCACCGGTCCGGCATGAACGGTCCGTTTCTTTACCCAGTCTATCCAGAGCGGGTAATCCAGCCGGTCCAGCCACCCGAAACCTATGTACTCCCCCTGGGAACCGTCGCAGCCACGGGCGCAGGGCAGCAGGATGTTATACTCCGAATGGCCGTAGAGCGTCTGAGCTATGCCGCTGATCTGCCTTGGATGCCCGCTGTACCCGTGGGCCATGATCATGGTGACGCTGCTCACGGAGTTGCCGTTTGCGGGGAGGAACCAACCCCTCAGGGTAAGGCCGTCGAGGGACGTAACGCTGACCTCCTCGTGGGGCACGGTGTCTATCCAGAGGCGGGGTTCCGCCCGGAGCGCCTTAGCCTCGGCCCGTTCGCAGGCAGGACTTCCCGGCAGGGGATACTTGCGCTTAAAGACAAAAACAAACAAATATCCCGGCAAAAGCCTGAACCAAAACCATATACCCGCCGTAGCCAGCAGGATTACTGCCGCCGGCGCCCAGACAATCATTTTCATATATTGCTATCCTTTCCGGTATTATCCTTCCGGCTGTGCACAAGACATTAACAAGAAACTGTGCAGAATAACATGGCCGTTTGGTCATGTTATTTCCTTTTATTAAAGGGCGTAGCCCTTTTGGGGTTTAATACCCCGCCCCTTGGGGCGCTTCCTACTGGGGGTGCGGGGGATGTGTTCCCCCGCATACACAAAGATTTCACGGAGAAATCTT
>JAITBO010000154.1 GCA_031283505.1 Treponema sp.
ACCCAGTATCCCGGTTACAAATCTGTGTTGTTGGGTTATAAAAACAAGCATGGTAGGGATGGTAGTAACGGTAATCGCCAACGCTAAGATACCATAGTCAACAACATAAGCCTGGGTAAGCTGGGCAATCAGGATAGGCAAAGTCCTGGATGTTTCCTTTTGTAAGACGATGAGGGGCCAAAGGTAATTGTTCCATATCCCCATGAACGCTACGATCCCAGCCGCGGCGAAGGTAGGAGCCATAATAGGAAAGTAAACCCTGGCGTAGATGCCAAATTCTCCTACTCCGTCAATCCGGGCGGCCTGAACTATCTCCGCGGGGAAAGACTGGGAACACTGCCGGAAGAAGAAGATAAGAAAAGCGGTGGAAAGTCCCGGCAGTACGATCCCGGCGGTGGTATTAAGAAGCTTGAGAGTACTGGTAAGCCGGAAAAGCGGGACCATGACCGCCGAGAAGGGGATCATCATGGAAAGGAGCAGAAGACTCATGACCCGATCCTTTGCTTTACTTCGATATATTTGAAAACCATAACCTGCCATAGAACATATAAAAAGGCTTCCCACAGTTCCGATAATGGCATTCCGCAGGGAATTAAAAAATCCTATTAAAATGGGAATGGTTTTGAACAGGGCCTTCCAGTTTTCCAGTAATTTGATACCGGGCATCATTCTTCCCCGGACTATCTCAATGCTCTTGTTGGTTGCCCCGGAAGCCATCCAGTAAAAAGGGAAAACCGAAGCAAAACCTATGATCACAAGAAACACGTAAAGCGCTATCTTGGAAAGACGTATTTTTTTCATGTCCGATCCCCAACTTTAAGCTGAATCATGGACAGCAACGCGACCATGAACAAAATTGTGTAAGATATCGCCGCCGCGTAACCAAACTGGGGGTTGTACTCAAACGAAACCTTGTATATGTACAGCGAGATACTTTGGGTAGAAACTCCCGGCCCGCCGTTGGTCATGGTCTTCGGTTCGTCGAAAATCTGGAGGGTACCGTTGGTGGACATAATCGTTGTCAACAGAATCACGGGCCGGAGCAAGGGCAGGGTTATCCTGAAAAACTGATGTACCGCATTCGCCCCGTCGATCCGGGCGGCCTCGTAGATCTCCGGGTTGATGTTCTGAAACCCCGCTAGGTAGAAAATCGTGTTGTAGCCGGTCCATCGCAAGGTTATCACCAGGATGATCATAAACTTAGCAAGCCCCGGTTCGGTCAAAAAGTTTACCGGCGCCGGTGTGATTTTAAGGGTGGTTAAAAGATAGTTCGCGATACCGTCAACGGCAAAGAGGGCTTTGAAAATAACCGCCGCTGACACCAGAGCGGTGGCGCAGGGCAAAAACACCAGGGTTCTAAACACTCCCCTCCCTGCCAGCTTTTTGTTGTTGAGGATGGAGGCCAGGATAAGGGCCAGGACGAGCATGATGGGTACCTGAAAAACCAGATAGGTGAATACATTGACCACGGAGGTCATAAAAATTTTATCATGGAACAGGCGGATGTAGTTTCTGATTCCGGCGAAGCGGAGATTGGCGGCTATCCCCGATTGGAAAGACAGGAATAAAGCCTGAATCATGGGAATAAATGAAAAACAGACAATAAGCAATGAAGCGGGCAACACGAAAAACCAGCCCCAGAGAGCGTATTTTTTTTCCAGGCGCATTATTCGCATGGGACACCTCCTTAATGCGAAGGGGAGAAACACCGCGTTTCTCCCCCTGTGTTTTTTACTGGTTCATCAGGAATTCAACTTCCTGCTGTGCAACGTCAAGGGCCGAGTCAACGTTCCCGCCCTGGTACACTTCAAGCATGGCCCGCTGGATGGCATCCCGGGCTTCGTAGTTATAAAGTCCGAATTTAACCTTGGGCACCTTGCTGGCATAGGTCATAAGGTCTTCGTATACCCTCTGACCGCTAAAAAAGGGCTGAGGCTCGGCATACACCGGCGCTTCCGCAGCCGGCAGCCAGGTAGAAATTGCCCCCGATGGAGGCAGGATCGTCTCGTACAATTCCACGCTTCCGGCAAAGGTCTTGTCCAGTAGATCAAAGGCGATGTCGGCTTTCTTGGTATGAGCCATCACCATCCAGCCGGAACCGCCTTGGCTGGCATAGTTGGTCGCCGTAGGAATATTGGCAAAACGAGGCGTATTCACCATGGCCCATTTTCCCGACTGATCGGCGGCGGGGGTAATGGAACCGATAATCCAGCAACCCTGAATGGTTCCCACCGCCGTCCCCTTGTTCATGGTGGCAATGTAGGAATTCCAGTCCGGCACTTCAAGGAGGACCCCGTTATCCATAAGGGTCTTATAGGTGGTTATTATTTCCCGGACCACCGGGTTGTTCTTGATGTAGGGCTTACCTTCGGAATCGAATGTCCAGGTTCCTGTACTGTGAAGTTGTAGTTGAACAATATCACCGCCCCCAGCCACAAAAGAGAACAAGGGAAGCCCTATTTTTTGTTTAACAGTTTTGCCCAATTCTATTATCCTCTCCCAAGTTATGTCGTTAAAATCCGAAACCTGGAGCCCCGCCTGCTCGATAAGGTCCCGGCGCAGGAAGAAAGCGGTAGCGCCGTTGTCAAAGGGTACGCCATAGTTTTGGCCGTTTACATTCCCCACGTCCAGCTTGAACTGGGCGAACTTGCTGATGTCCACCTTGCCGTTAACCGGCAGGAATGCCTTGGGGAAATTGGTAACGAATTTCTGGATGCTGTTGTCCTGCATCAGGATGATGTCCGGCAGGGTGCTGGTATCGTTGGCTGAAAGGGCGGTCAGTAACTTTTGTTCAATCTCCGTAATATCCTGAACATCCAGGCGTACATTCGGATGATCCCGCTGGTAGATCTTCTCCGCCTCCCGCATGGCAAAAACGTTAAAATTAGGATCCCAGCACCACACCAAAAGCTCAACCGGAGCGTTGGGGTCCGCTGGGGCGGCCGTTTCTTTTTTAGAACATCCTCCCAAAACCAGGGCCATCGTAAACAGTGTGATCAGACACATCAGGCAAAATCGTTTCATTAGTTCCTCCTGTAAAAAAACAACCATTGAGAAAGCCGTTAACCGGCTTTTTTGTTTTATCCGGCAACGCCGGATTGTTTCCTGTAAACTTACTTTTTCACTTTTATGAATTTGCTTCTGAACGCAGAATTTTCACCTCAAAAGGCTCGAGACTAATGTCCGTTTCGCTGGATTCCGCCGGAACCAGCTTTTTCTCGTTGGTAAAATTCATAAGAAAGACAAAATTCTTTTTGCCGTCACTGCGGACATGGGTAGTGACCCCTTCCGGCAGTTCCTCAAACAGGGGCCGGATACCCGCCTCTGCCGTCAGCCGGCGGTAAAAATCATCAAGAAAATCTTCCCCGGTCCGCGCCGCAATAAAGTAGGCCCGTCCCTTCCCCCGGCGATGTACCGTCAAAGCGGGGCTTCCGGCATAAAAGTCACTGCCGTAAATTCCAAGAATCTCCGCCCCTTCTCCATGGACAAGTTCACAAAGATCAAAGGCCCGGTACGTCTTACCATCCCATTCGATGGAGTTTGTTTCTCCGGGGTACAGAGCGTCAATTTCCTCGCACCAAATACCTAAAGTTTTTTTAAGGGGGCCGGGAAAACCATCCGGAAAAGTCAGGGCGCTCTCATTTACATAACCGGTAACGTAAGTAGCAACAAAGATCCCGCCACTCCGGACAAACTCATCGATTCGTTCAGCCGTTCCTTCCCGCAGCAAGTACAGCATGGGAGCAATCACCAGACGGTATTTTTCCAGGTTCTGCCGGGAATCGATAATATCCAGGGGAATGCCCCGTTTCCAAAACGCCTGGTAATGATTAATCAATGTTTCTCCATAGCCGGTTTTTTCCTGCAAAAGGCCCTTAATATCTTCCAAGGCCCAACGTACCTGGTAATCGTGGATCAATGCCGTTTCTACCGGCGTGTCCATCCCCACCAGATCATCAAGGCCCTTCAAACATTCCCCAAGATCGGCGATTTCACGGAAAACCCGGGTATTTTCGCTGCCGTAATGATCGACTACCGCGCCATGGTATTGCTCCGGCCCTCCGCGGCTCTTACGGAACTGGAAGTACTGAACCGTATCCGCGCCGTGGGCCAGGGCATGGAGGGACTGGAGCTTGTGGAGTCCCGGCCGGTGGAGCTTGGCAACGGGACGCCAGTTCGTGGCGGATGGGCAGGATTCTATCAACATGAAGGGTTTTCGTTTAAGACCCCGCATCAGATCGTGGTAATATGAGGTTCTTAAGCCAATCTCCGTATTACCCTCCGCACTGGTCCACTGGGGGTAGGAATCCCAGGAGGCCACATCAAAGACTTCGGCAAAGCGGGCGTAGTCTATCCCCGTATAAGCGGCCATAAGGTTTGTTGTGCAGGGAATATCCGGGGTAATTTCTTTGAGGGGCGCCGTCTCATTCAGATAAAAATCCACAAACTGCTCGGTGGTAAAGCGACGCCAATCCAGTTTGAGCCCGTTGTGGCCTCCGTTACCGGGGCTGCCGGGACTTTCAATCTGATCCCACTCGGTGATCGTGGCGCTCCAGAAACTGGCCCACCAGGCTTCATTCAGGGCATCCAGGGTCTTGTATCTGTTTTTCAGGTATTTACGAAATTCGGCCTGGCAGAGGGGACAATGACATTCCCCGGAATATTCGTTGGAGACATGCCAAACCGCCAGGGCGGGATGATCTTTATAACGCCGCGCCAACCGCTCGTTAATAGCCCTCGTTTTTTCCCGATAGACAGGGGAGGTAAGGCAATGGTTATGGCGTTCCCCGTGGACATTCCGCAAACGGGATTCGTTTACCCGCAGTACCTCGGGATACTTCCTGCTCATCCAGGCAGGCCGGGCCCCGGAGGGCGTACCCATGACCGCGGCGATGCCGTTTTCGGCAAACATATCCATCAGTTCATCAAGCCATTCAAAGGTGTAGTGCCCTTCCTCCGGCTCAAGGGCGGTCCAGGAGAACATCCCCACCGTCAGAGTGTTGATTCCCGCCAGTTTGGCGAGCCGCATATCTTCCTTCCAGATCGTATCCTTCCACTTGATCCATTGGTCAGGATTATAATCGCCTCCGTGTAAAATATGAGGCATTTTTTTTACTATCGGCGGATATCGCATATTTTCCTCCCTTTAGATATGTTTTACAAGAATGCATTTTAAGTTTTGTTTCCATAATATGCCCATGTCTTTTTACATAGAATACTAGGACTTTTCCGTAACTTTCTTGCTCTTATATCTAAAAGATGGTATATTCCCCGGCATGAAGGCGATAGATGTTTTCTTTGAGGAAAAGGCCAAAAACCTGATAGATAGTTTTTGCCATTGCTTTAAAGTATGTATCTCTATCTTCTCTGCGGATGTGCAAAAAAATTTGACCCCGGGATTCGCTCCGCTCTGTAGTTATTGCAAACTTGTCAGGGAAACACTCCATTATGAGCATCGTTGTGTCCACCTGGACCATGAGATGTGTTTTCGTTCTACAAATAGTTTAACCCCTCTGGTTTATCCTTGCCATGCCGGTCTTGTAGACGCGGCATTCCCCATTAGGCTCAATGAGGAAGTCGTTGGGTATGCCATGATAGGCCAATTCAGGACCCAAAACGCTATCCCTCCCGCAATACTCCGGGGTTGGGGAAAAACCGGATTTGATCCGGCCATTTTGGAAAAAGCCTTTACCGAACAACCTTTTTTTGAAAAAACCTCGCTGGAAAATATGCTTAGTCTTTTTTCCATGCTTTGCGATTATATTGTTTCCAAGAGGTATATCAGAACCCGCCAATTGGATATCTCCGCAGAAGTTTTACGCTGGATTGAAAATCATATTTCAGCCCCTATTTCGTTCCGGGAAGTAGCAGATCATTTAGGTTATAGCCAATCAACTATATTAAATGCTCTTAATAAAAAGCTGCATGTGAATTTCAAAAGTCTTTGCATACTCAAAAAAATAGAACAATTTGAAATCATCGTAACTGAAGATCCACTCATCTCAATTGAAGAAGCGGCATTAAAAGTCGGTTATTGTGATGTCTCATATTTCTCCCGCTTGTATAAAAAGGTCCGTTCTACAACACCATCCTTATTTATCAAATCTATCAGAAAGTAAATCGGGGGTATCAGTTGTTTTTTTGCATTATAGTTAATTACTTGAAATTTAACTAAAGCAAAGGGGAGAAGTATCTCCCCACGCTTCAAAGCCTCCGGCTTTTCCGCTTCCCCTCTCAACGGGGGCTTGTGCCCCCGTAACGCCCCCATAGTCGGTAAAAAATCGCTTCGCAATTTTTTTCAACTCATTTGCCTCCGCCTGTATCCCAAGTAGCGGGGCATTCATTCCGTAGCTTCCCTTGTCATGGTTTTTGCTTATGTGCCCGGTGAGCGGGCACCGCAAAAACCACGCCACCCCTTCGGGGCCGGGGCATTTTCCATTCCTATACCGGGACATTTATCGGTTCCATCCGCCGCATTCAGAAGATTGGCTAGGTGTTACTTGTTCCACAACCGGGCGGGGGGCGGGTTTTTGCCCGGCAAGTGTGAGGGCAAAAAAACCCACCCCCCGCCAGCCTTCGGTGGGTTTATATAAAGGGGCGGTTTGGGGTCTGGGCGTTTTTCCTTCCTGTCCCCCGGTCTTTAGCTATCGGGGGGTATATCACTATCAGGGGGTATACCATGTATACGCCGCAGTTTTCAAATCGGGCAACCGTTACGGTTCGCCGCCTTGCCTGGTCTCTGGGTATCTCCATGCCCAAAGCCGTTGATCAAGTGGTCAATGCGCTGCCTTCCCTGTTTTCTCCGGGTGTTGTCTGCCTTGCTTGTAAAGACAACACAAAATGTAAAGCCTGTGCCTTTAGCCAGCAGCCCGCCGCAGTTCCCCCCGGCTTGTCCGGGAGCCTTTAGGGGGCCTTATGGTCTGCTATCAGGTTTTAGCGCAGTTTGCTTTTTACCAGCGTAAACCGGCGTTGGTTTCAACGCACATAAAAAAGCAAAACGCCCGGTCTTTTTTGGTCCGTTCCCGCTTGCCCTTCGGTTCCGGTATCAAATACCGCCGCTTTTTCAAAACAAAAAAAGAAGCGGCCCGGTATGCCGCTTATCTTCATGCGGTCTATAAAGGCCGCATTATTCCCAATCCGCCATTACCCGGCGGCCAGCTCTTATTATTTTAGGAGGTCTCACAATGGATTATTTCTCAAAGTGCCAGTCCGTAGAGGAAGCAAAAAAACGGTACAAAAAATTGCTCATGCAGTACCACCCCGACCACGCAGGCCCGGACGGGGAAGCCGTTACAAAGGAAATCATAGTGCAATTCAACGCTTTCTTAAACGGCTTTATGTCCCATTCCTTTAATTCTTACTACGAGGATAAGGAATGGAAACCCAACGCAGAAGCGGTTACGCCGTTTCAGGAAATCTTGCGGAAAATCATAAACCTTGATTGTCAAATCGAAATCATAGGGTATTGGATTTACTGTTTCAACTCCAAAGAGGTCAGGGAACAGTTAAAGGAACTCGGCTTCTGGTTCTCCGGCAAACATAAAGCATGGGTGTATTCCGGCAAGCCAAAAAAAGGCAGGGCGGGAAAAGAAACGCTGGACGAAATCAGAGCAAAGAAGGGAAGCCAAAAAATAGAAAAGGAGGAACAGGAAAAAGACAAAAAAAAGTACCCGCTTAAAGTAGCGGTTTAGTATCCCTAAAACCCCCGCTTGTGCGGGGGTATCTTAAATGACAAGGAACAAAAAATGAAGGCCATAACAAACGAAACAAACACCAACGCACGGTATACCGTCCACGGTTATAAAGACCGGGACGACTACCTTGCCGGCCTTGCTCAAGATTTTGGAATAGATATGTCAGCCATCCGCATGATTGCTGATATGCTCGGCGCCTCCGAAGATTTTGACGGGTTGGTAAGTGAACTTGAAGATTTTGCAAGCCTGGGCTTGTTTGACTAAGGAGCTTAATATGTTGTTACCAGTTTTCAGCGGCCAGAAATACAGTTATTCCTACGAACCGGAAACCGGGAATTATTTGTTGCATGACAACAAGTATACATCCCATATTTATTTACAGGGCGATGATGCCCGGATATTCCGTAAGGAAATAGAACGCATTGACGAATTGCCGGACCCGGAATATAAGACCGGGTTATTAACGGAAAACACCATCAAGTTTTATCTGTAAACAAGAAAAGCCGCCCGGAATAATCCCCGGACGGCCCTTCTTAATTCCTAACTCCTCATTCCTAACTTGTTACCTCAACTGCCGCTTCCACCCCCGGAAGCCGCCGCCTTGGTTTTCAGGATCACCATGTTTCCCGCAGGCCGGGTAACAAGAAATCCGTCCCGCTTGCGGAACCGTAGAAACAATTCCCCGTACTGCATACTCTCCGTGGTCTGGTCAAACTTCTTTATCTCTATCCCCTTCCGGTCTCCATGCTGGATGCGTTTCGGGTTCATAAAGATAGCGAAAGGAGCAGCCGCCCCAATGTCCGCCAGTTGCGGCATGATGGAAACTTCGTGATACGGGTACAAGTCCAGTTTCCCCGGCATGGCCTCTGTGGGCCTTCTCCAGATAGGCCGCCCGTCAGCATCCTCTATGTTGGCGATATGGTTTAACACCGTTTCATTAAGGAACCACGAGCAGTCTTTCCGTTCCTCCGCCGGAACCTTGTAAACAGCGTCCCGGAAATCCTTCCAGGTTACGTCCCCAATGTCGGCGCTTCCCAGCGTTACCGTTGTTACCCCATCGGCGGCCATTGCCCCGGTAAACGGATCATCATCGGCGAGAAGGCATTGACGGTCGAACTCTTGTCCGTAACTTTCCGTAAACTCGTCAAGGAAGATAGCGCCCAAATCAATAAAGACATCTTCTTCAAATTCATCGTACCACGGAATAAACCCGGCCAGGGTGTAGGCTTTCAGTTCCACCCGCTGCGCCCCCTGCGGCTTGCTCCCGGTAATCTGCTGCCCGTAGGCGGTAAGCCAGTGAAGCTCTACCCCGCCCCGGTTTCTCGTAGGGAGGAAGATAGAAGGCCCCATCATCGGCCTATGACGGACAAGGCCCATCATCACCGATTTTTTGGCGGCGTCCTGCATGATCTCCGTTTCGTAAATCGGATTGATAAGATATTGGTCATTTGTCGCTATGTTCCCCATCGGCGTACCAAGCGGAGCTTTTTCAACAATGTTCCAGCCCTTTTCACCCCAGGACACGTCGCGGGGATTGGTCCAGTTCTCCGCCTTGAGATTAGGGGAGAAGGACAAATCGGCGAGGGCCTTGTGGTTTCCTGCCCACGCCGCCGCAATTCCTTTGCCGAGATTGTACATTTGCCGAGATTGTACAGCAGTTCACGCCGGGAAAGTTCTCTGGGATTGGCCGCCCTGCCTTTCAGTTCATCCCGCAATGATTTTACGGTGCTTTTCAACGCCTCCACTTCGGACGTTCCCTGTACCGTAACCGTTTCAAGAGTTTTGACAATACCCTCTAAGATTGCCTCTTTTTCCTTGAAGTAGGCCGTTGCGGTTTCCGTGTTGGTGAACCCTGTCAACTCGATTTTTTTCATGGCGGCCAGTTGTTTCTTAACCGCTTCCAATTCCTCATTACCCATACATTACCTCTTAAAAATTATTTATCAAGCCGCCCCAAAACATGGAACCGCCTAATTCCTGTGCTGTTTCCGCTTTTCCTTCCTGCATGACTTTTGCCAATGCAAACGGATTGGCCGGGACATTGCAAATTGAAAACTCCAATAGTTCCTGCTTGCGGAATATCAGCGTTGTTCCGTCTTTGCCGGTTTCCTTGTCAGGTATTTCAATCTCAATTACCCGGAACCCCACGGAACCCGCCCGGATAACTCCGGCCTTCACCCGCTGCCCTATGGCCCAGCCGAAAGGGTCATAACCCTTATCGTTGAAGATGACCACGCCATGTAAACCGTCATCATCGGCGGTAAGCCCGTCAATCTTCCCGATAGCCGGAATGTCGTACCGGTGCGCCCACTCCACCACCGGATTGTCCCTGTACCGCTTGTAATCCCACCCCGCCGGGTCTATCCGCTCCCCAAAACGGTCAAGGTCAAAGGTGGAAAGTGTCCACGCTATTCCGTCAGGAATAGCAGGCATACTTTCCGCCGCTTCGTTCTCCGTCAGGCGGAACGGCACGGAAGCGATCAACTCCAC
>JAITBO010000230.1 GCA_031283505.1 Treponema sp.
TCCGCCAGGGACCTCATGCCTGCCGCGCCCTCTTTCAAATGTGACGCGGTTAAATAATCGCGGAGGGTAATAGTGATCCGTCCGGCAACCAGGGTCTTAAACTCATCCTGGGTCAATAGTCCTTGCCGGAACTGATCGGCCCACAGGCATATCAGTTCCACAGCCTGAGTAAAGGCGACTTCATGGTTTTTAGCTATGACCAAAGTCATAGCCGGCCGCATAGGCGCCGAAATCCTGGGGGCCGTAAAAGCAATCATGTCCTCCTGGGGTATACATGTCAGCGGGGTATCGTTACTCCCGCCAGGCCCTTCAAGTCTGCTATTGCTTGTTCTGAGATTGAAATTTGCCTGTTCGAGTTCTGTAATTCGCTTTCGCTGTTCTTCAGATGTTCGTTCAAGATCTGCAACTGTCTCTGCTGTTCGTTGTTGGTTCGCTCTATCGAGTCCAGTAAAGTCCCCAGTTGGTCCAGATCGTCCAACAAGGATAACGCCGGTTGTCCCCAGGATACCCAAGGCAAGACCAACAACAAAAACAACGACACGGTTTTTCCACACATTATGCCCCCTTCGCCTGATAGTGCGGCGGGTCCCAGCCGATGCCCCAGCGGTCAAGCGGCTTCCACCCGCCGCCCCATTCGAGCCCCACTGATATGCCTATCTCCCCGAACCGCTTCCACAGGTCCGCAATCACCTGAGTAGTGATGTTCCATGGGATTTTTCCGTCAGGCAGCAACGGGGCCGCGTCCAGGGCCTTGCCGTCCAGGTGTACGCTGTTCATGGTCTTGGTTACAAATTTTTTGTTCTCCGCCTCACCGATAAGCCACAGCCCCGCCAGCGTCCGCATTCTGTTCACCGCATCCAGGGGTTCCCGGCCCTGGGCGTAGTAGGCTTTCTGTACCGCCAGGGTTCTGAAGGTTTCCACAACGGTATAAGCAAGCCCCGCTTCCTTCAGGCGGGTAATGAACTCCGCAGCTACAGGTTGAAAGGCGGGGTCAAGGGCGTTTAGGTTACGAATTATGCCCATCGTCTTCCTCCGTTTTTTTCGATACCGCTAAAATGGCCTGCCATACCTCCGGGTGTTCTCCGGCGTAGCGGTCGATGGCCCGCTGCGTCTCCCCGTTTCCCCCTGTGGTCAGATATCGCTTCCCGGCGATAAGCCGTTCTGCAGGGGAAAGGGCCTCGTTATAAAAGGTAAGCCGTAGCGTGTCCCTGGTGTTCTTGTTCACCTCGACACAAAGGCGCTTTATCTCCGCCTCCTGGCGCACATCGGATTCTTTGATTGCCGTTACAGTTTCAAGGATGGCATCCGTCTTCTCGGATGTCTTAAAAGACAGGCCGTCCTTCGATACCGACAGCCCCAAATGCCTGGCAAGCGCCAGCACCGCAGCCACGCCGCCCAGAATGACAACTATCCCGACGATCAGCACGGCAGATTGCGCCGGAGACAGCCCGGTTATCCATGACAAATCCATAACCCCCCCCTTGCCCGGTAAAACAACTTTCTTATTCATGGTCTTCAAGGTTTCCGGCGTTTTCTACCCATTCCCCATTTACGATGTATACCATCGATCTGGTGGATTTTATTGTTACTACGCTGGATGCGCTTATCCGTAGAGGGTCAGGCAGGTCAGCTATATCAGTCTCGCTGTCAATCGAAAACTCGATTTTTTCCCTTGTTACCCCCCGTCAGCATCCAGAATCTATTTCCTGTCGCTTATTGAAACCGCCATAAAACCCTCCCCGGAAAATAAAAAAGCCCTCTATGGCGACACCGTTTCCAGTATCGACATAGAGGGCTTCCGCGTATTCGGTCGGCCGAACTTTGTTCTAAGTATATCCTACCAAGAAGATAATGTCAAATATCCCCTCCGGCAAGGGGGAATCTTTAGGCGGCAGAATCTTCCGCGCTTAGTTCCGCCAACCGTGCCCGAATTTCGGTTATCCGGTTCCGGCACCACTGACGGCGCGAATGAAGTTCCGGGTCTGAATCCGCCAGAACCTGGCCGGTTTCAGAAGCCTTGATGACCTTGTAATCCTTGCTATCCAGTTCGGATTGAAGGTTGGTCTCCTCAAGGGTTAGGGCTTTGATCTCTTCCCTTGTGGATTTCACGTCCTCCGGTTCCCCTAGGATGATTTTCCCGGATGAATCAATATAGGCGGTACTTCCGGCCGCCTCCCATTCCTCCACTGTAACGGTTTTATCCGGTTCGGATATACCGTCAAGCTGTTCCATAGCGGCCAAATCCGTGTGATAAATGACCGTTCCGTTTTTCTTCGCTAAATAAACCGTCATGGTTTACCTCCCGATGTTATTGTATGGCTCGATATGAACAGGCTATTATAAAACTCATCCATCCTTCTCACCGTATGATACGCATTAAACCGCTTTAAGTAATTACTGCGCCATGACTGATACCCTGCTTCGTATTATTTGTCTACTGCCCTGTCAAAGCCCTGGTGGCCGCTTCCTCTATGGCAATCTCCCGGGCGGGCCTTACGGAGGGCTTCTTTCTTCGCCACTTCCTTTTCCAGTCGATTGTTGTCCTTTCTCCAACCCCTAAGCAGGGTGACTTCTTCATTTATCCGGTCAACATATGGCAGGAACTTCGCCAGTTGGACCGGCAGCACGTCCACGCAATACGTCAATTCTTCTATAAGCTGCTCGCAATTTACGATTGATTGGTCCTGGTACAACCTGCGGGCATCCAGCTCAGCATAGGTCTGGGGGTATATCGTATTGCCTCCGGTGATG
>JAITBO010000340.1 GCA_031283505.1 Treponema sp.
ATAGTGTGTATACGGCATCGTTAACCTCCGATAGTTTGGTTTGTAGCTTTATTCTACCGTGTTTACGATGCCGTTTCTATGCCCTCCTATTTTCGCACTTCAAAAAAAAATGGGCCTTATGCGATTCTATGCGTTCATCCCGGATATTCCCCATCCCCTCATTGCCGAAGTCCGGTTATTCATTTATTATATTTTTATCAAATTCAGGAGGGTTTTCAGGTGAACGGATTAGTAATGCTGATTATTGCCGCGGCGGTGCTTCTTTTAGCGTACCTTTTATATGGCCGCTGGCTGGCCCGGAAGTGGGGGGTTGATCCCAAAAAAGCGACTCCGGCCCACGAGTTTGAAGATGGAGTGGACTATGTGCCGACCCGGCCCAGTGTTGTGTTTGGTCACGAGTTCGCTTCGATTGCGGGGGCGGGGCCGATTAACGGTCCCATCATCGCGGCCATGTTCGGGTGGGTCCCGGTGCTGCTGTGGATACTTATCGGCGGGGTGTTTATCGGGGCGGTTCAGGATTTTTCCGCCTTGTACGCTTCGGTAAAAAACAAAGGCAAGACCATCGGCTATATTATCGAGAGCTATATAGGAAAGACGGGGAAACGGCTCTTTTTGCTCTTTGTCTGGCTCTTTTCCATCCTGGTAGTGGCGGCTTTCGCGGACATTGTGAGGGGGACCTTCGCGGGTTTCAACGCGGAGGGGGCCAGGATTACGGCAAACGCTTCGGTGGCAACGACGTCCATGCTGTTTATCGCCGTGGCGGTGGTCCTGGGTTTTTTTATCCGCAAGGTAAAACCCAACGGGATAGTCAGCGCCGTCGTCGCGATAGCGCTGTTGGCGGTATGTATCGCCATGGGGCTCCTCTTTCCCTTGTATCTGTCCAGGGAGTTGTGGCTCTACATTGTCTTTGCCTACATCTTTGTCGCTTCCATTACGCCGGTCTGGGCGCTGCTCCAGCCCCGGGATTACCTCAATTCCTTCCTGCTGGTCATCATGATAGGCGGGGCGTTTCTGGGGATAGTCTTCTCCGCGCCGGCCATTTCTATTCCCGCTTTTATGGGTTTTAACGTAAACGGGAATTATCTCTTTCCGGTACTTTTTGTCACCGTGGCCTGCGGCGCGGTGTCCGGGTTCCACGCCCTGGTAGCTTCGGGGACGGCTTCCAAACAGATTGACAACGAACGGCATATGCTTCCCATCTCCTTTGGGGCCATGCTGGTGGAATGCCTTTTGGCGGTCATCTCTCTTATCGCCGTGGGTTCCCTCGCGGTGGGGGGCAAGCTTCCTTCGGGAACGCCGCCGGTGATCTTCGCGACGGCGGTTTCGGGCTTTCTGATAAAGTTGGGGCTTCCGGAAAACGCTACCTATACCATCATCACTCTGGCGATTTCCGCCTTTGCACTCACCTCCCTGGACTCGGTTTCACGGGTAGGCCGTCTTGCCTTCCAGGAACTTTTTACCGAAGACCTAAAGGCGGGGCAGAAACCTTCGGGATTAGGGGCCGTCCTCTCGAATAAATACATAGCCACCCTGCTCACCCTCTTTGTGGGATACCTCCTGGCCATTCTGGGGTATCAGAACATCTGGCC
Source organism: Treponema sp. (assembly GCA_031283505.1). Next base: position 1,590 of record JAITBO010000340.1, read on the forward strand.
CCTTTTCGGTTCGGCGAACCAGCTTCTTGCGGCCCTGACCCTCATTGCCTGCGCGGTGTTCCTGAAAAAAACCAGGCGCCGGGGGGATATGCTCTATGTGCCCATGTTCTTTATGCTGGCGGTTACTTTTACCGCCCTGGTGTTCACCATCATCCAAAAAGGCGGCAAGCTGTTCACCGGCGGGTTTACCGCCGGTTCAGACGGCCTTCAGCTTGCCTTTGCAGTATTGCTGCTGGCTCTGGGGGTCATGGTCGCCGTGTCCGGGGTACAAAAACTCACCGAAAAGGACAGTCCGGAGACGGCGCGCTCTGCCGCGGCCAGGTAAGGGGACGGAACCTGTTGTCGCTGATCGGGCCGGTTTCAAAATCTGATATTTTGAAACTGCCCCGATTAGCTTCTGATCCATTCTACAGGGGGGATCGGCGTGCAGTACAGAACAGACGGAAAATCGGGGAATAAACTTTCGGCGCTGGGATTCGGCTGCATGAGGTTCCCCAGGAAGGGCGCTTCCATAGATCCGGAAAAAACGGAACGGCTTGTCATGGAGGCCATCGACAGGGGCGTAAATTATTTCGACACCGCCTATATGTACGGCGGCAGCGAAGAAGCTCTGGGGTCTGTTCTGGAGAAGAACAAGGCCCGGGAAAAGGTATTTATCGCCACCAAGCTCCCCCTGGTCATCACCCGGAGCCGCCCGGATTTTGACAGGTTCTTCGACAAATCACTGGAGCGGCTCAGAACGGATCACATTGATTACTACCTTTTACATATGCTTACCGGTCAGAAACAATGGGAAAAATTCCGGGCCCTGGGAATTGAAGAATGGATCGCGGAACAGAAGAAAGCGGGCCGTATAGGGCAGGCGGGTTTTTCGTTTCACGGGAACCAGGGGGAATTTCTCCGTCTCCTGGACGCCTGCGACTGGGACTTCTGCCAGATACAGTATAACTACGCACAGGAAAACTATCAGGCCGGCAGGACGGGGCTGCTCAGGGCAGCCGCCAAAGGTCTCCCGGTTATCATCATGGAACCTCTTTTGGGAGGCAAGCTCGCTTCCGCCCTGCCCAGGGAAGCGGAGGAGGTTTTCAGGGCTTCCGGGAAAAAGGCGGCGGAATGGGCCCTCCGCTGGATATGGAACCATGAGGAAGCGACAGTGATTCTGTCGGGAATGAACGATCCCGTCCAGCTTGAAGAAAACCTTCTGACTGCGGAGACCGCCCTGCCCGGATGCCTCACCGCCGGGGAACAGGAAACCTATCGCCGGGTGCTGGAGATATTCAGCGCTTCTTACAAGGTTCCCTGTACAGGCTGCAATTACTGTATGCCCTGCCCTCAGCACGTCAACATTCCGGGCTGTTTTGCCGCATACAATACTTCTTTTGCCTTGGGCTGGATACAGGGAATGCAGCAATACGCCACCAGCGCCACCCTTACTGCGGAACAAACCGGCGGTCCCGGACTATGTATCAAATGCGGTAAATGCGAATCCCACTGTCCCCAGCATATACCCATCATCAGATCCCTTGAAGGAGTGCGAAAACGGATGGAGCCCCTGCCGGTCAGGGGGGCGCTACGTATTATCAGAGCGGCGCTGGGACATTCAAAGAAAAGAACCGGAAAACCGGACTAGCGGTTTCGGAAGAGGAAACAGCACACATGAAAAGACCACGGTATATACCGGTAACCAGAGCGTACCCGGACATCAAAGCGCCCGAATCAAAAATATCCGGAATGTTGATATTTGCCCTGCGTTTCGCGGCCAGGCTTTACCTTGTCTCTTTTATCGGCGCCGCGAAAATCAGACTGGAGACACAATCATTGTTCATCCATGCGTTCCGCCGGGCTCTTGGGGGAGAAAGCCGGTGTATTGTGGCTTTCCGCCATCCTTACGGATTTGAGCCCCAGGTACTCACGTGGTTTGTCCTCTACAGTCTCAGGAAAACGGCCTCGCGGCGGGGCATACGGCTTCCCGCGAGTCCCCGGCTCCGTTTTATCTATGGCTACGAAGTCCTCCGTTGGGGAGGACCAATCGCACGGATCATCATGCCCCGCTTGGGCGCCCTTCCGGTCCACCATTCCAAGGTTGACTCCAGGGGGCTTGCGGGGATCTACGCCGCCATTGCCGAAGGCCCCTATCCCGTAGGCATAGCCCCGGAGGGGCAGGTAAGCTACACCGCCTGGAACCCTCCCCGCCTGGAGCCGGGTGTTATCCGCATAGGTCTTGGAGCGGCGGAACAGCTTAAAAAAAGTAAAAAGCCTTTGCCGGTAGAAATACTGCCCGTCACCGTGCGGCTCACATATAGCAGAAAGGCCGGAAAGACAATGGAGTGCCTGCTGCGCAAGGTGGAGAAACTCTGCGGTCTGCACAACGAAAAGCCGGGAGAAGACGGCCTGACGGACCGGTTTCTGCGGTGCAGGGAAATCATTCTAAGCCTGAATGAGTCGCGTTACGGCATTGTTTCCGATCCCGGCACCCCCTGGGAGGAACGGGTAACGGTGCTGCTCAAGGCGGCCCTGGATTACTGCGCGGGAATTCTCGGCGTCAGAAAAGTCCACCAGGACGAACACTTCAGCCGTATGTATTATCTCCGCCAGGTGTGCTGGGACCGTATTTTTGTGCCGGGGGAAGAGACCGGGGAAAAAAAGGAAACGGAGATCGAACAGGCTGTAGGAGATCTCCGGGCCGGCGAGGCATGGCACGCGGCCCGTCACATGGAGATCGCGGATTTTACCTGGTATTTTCAGGACCCGCCTCCTGAGGAGAACGCTCCTTTGGGCAGGAAGATCGAATATGTCCAAAACCTCTGGGACTTCGCAAACCGTACCATGGGAGGCGCATACGCCAACCGGGTGAACATCCATCCCCGGAGCATCACAATTCAGGCGGAGCCGGTCATCAGCCTGAACGCCGCCCTGGAGGAATACCGGCAGGACCGGAAAGAGACGATACGGAAACTCCTTGCCCGGCTCCAGGCGGCCTATCTGAATTTGCTCAAGGCCGGCGGAGAAGACGAATGAAGAACCCTGGGCAGACGGGGACCGGTCCGGCGCGGCTATGCCGATTCACCGCGCGCGCCACCCTGTAGGAATCGCAGTTCTATGGACGATTACCTGTATACCTTTATTCTTGTGGATGATGAACCCGAAATCCGGGAAGGTATCCGGGATTCAATCCCCTGGGAAGAGCTAGGGTTTTCCTTTGCCGGGGCCTGCGCCGACGGCTATGAGGCCCTGGAACTTGCGGAGCGTATACAACCCGACGCAGTACTCACGGACATCAATATGCCGTTTCTGGATGGCCTTTCTTTTACAGACCGGCTTTTGACGGCGGCGCCCGGCGCCAAGGTACTCATCATTTCGGGATACGATGATTTTGAGTACGCCCGAAGAGCCCTTCAACTGCAAGTTTACGACTATATCGTAAAGCCCGTAACTCCTGGGGAACTCAGGGGCATACTGGAGAAGCTCAGGGCCGCCCTGGACAGGGATCGGGAAGAACGGCTCAACATGAACCACATCAAGGAACAGCTTGCCCGGAGCATACCACTGCTGAGGGAACGGTTCCTGGCCCGTCTGGTTGAAGGGAAGCTTGAAGGCGAAGCGATACGGGAACGGATACGTTACTTTGGCCTTTCCCTGCCTGTGGAAAACACCTCTTATCAGTGTCTGATCCTGGATTTTGTGCGCCGACGGGGAGGCGAAGACTTCGACATCGATCTCCTGGCCCAGCGGAACATACTGGAAAAGTCCCTGAATGACTGCGACGACGATAAAACTGCCGGAATATCAACAGATTTACTGTTCCGTGACAGGGACGACAGGCTGGCGCTCCTGCTCTGGGGCGGCGACGGCGTCCGCCTTTACCGAAAAGGGCTCAGGGTTGCCGAAAGTCTCTGCCGGGACCTTGGGACTGCGGGTTTTAAGGGGACTGTCATAGGCGTGGGGGAAGCGGCTGCGGATATAAAGGGCATACCCCGCTCCTATGACACGGCGGTGGATGTTCTGACCGCGGCGGCGCTGCGGGGAAAAAGCGGCGTCACCGCCTACCGGGAACTCGTGGGCAAGACCGGCGTGAGCAGAGAAGAAGAAACCGCGTCCCGGTGGGACCGGCGCATCTACTCGGCGCTAAAGGCCGGAGACAATGAAAGCGCCGGCCAGTGCATAGGGGAAATGGTACGTTCCTTCAGGGACATTTCCTTTAGTCTTGAATTCTATCACCGCAAGATAACCCTTGTGCTGGCGGCGCTGATACAGTTTTGCACGGACCTTGAGATCCCCGAAGCCGCCGTCTTTCCCCCTCCCTCCAATCCCTTTGCGGAGATCGCCGCCCTGGAAAACCTGGAAGATGTGGAGTCGCGCTTAACCGGTTTTCTTGAACGCATTGTCCAATATGCCGAAGCCCGGCAGGACAATTTTGCCCAGGTAAAGGTCAAGGAAGCCCTGGACTATCTTGAGTCCCATTATGCTGATCCCGGCCTTTCCCTGCGGGGCCTCTGCAAGACGATTGACATCAGCATGAGCTATTTCAGTGCAGTTCTCAAAAAATACCACGACAGAACCTTTGTCGAAGAACTTACGGCAATCAGGTTGAACAGGGCAATGGAACTGCTGCGGACCACAGATATGCTGACCTACGAAATTGCCGAAAAAATCGGATACCGGGACGCCCACTATTTTTCTCTGAGTTTCCGCAAGTATACGGGTATGACCACCACCGAATACCGGAATTCCCTGCGCGGCGGCGCCCGGAACAGGAGCCCCAATGCCCCGGCGTCCTAAACGATACCACAGCGTCCAGCTAACCCTTGCCATAGCCTTTACCCTCCTCTCGGTAACCCTGGTGATAGGAGCCATTCTTATAGCCTTTGCGGTTACCGAAGAAACCGCCCGTATCGCTTCCCGGCGTTACACCCGGCAGCTTGTCAGCCAGATCGCCAACTACATTGAATTCTACCTGGGCTATATGGATTCCGTGTCGGCCATAGTCCGTTCCGACACCGCAGTTCAGGAATACCTTGGGATACGGAGTCCGAAGATTCCCGGTATGACAGAAACACTGAACGAGACGGACTTGCCGCCGCAACCGGCAACGGAAGCGGTACGGAGAGTTCTGGAAGTCATGATCAATACCCGGACGGACATCTCCCTTATCGGCATCTTCAGTTATGCGGGAGGATTCATAACTTCCGGACGGGAACACGAACTAAACCCTTTTACCGAACCGGTCCGGCAGCCCTGGTACATCGCGGCGCAGAACGCACGGGGAGAATCGGCGCTTTCCTCCTCCCATGTACAGAACGTCATCAGGGACAGATACCCCTGGGTCATTTCTCTTTCGCGGGAGATCATCGATGAAGAAACCGGTGAGGGAAAAGGGATACTCCTTGTGGACCTTAACTACCGCATCATAGACCGTATATGCGCTTCCGTGGAACTTGGGAAGCGGGGCTATATCTTTATCACGGACAGGAACGGGGACATTGTGTACCACCCCCAGCAGCAGCTTCTCTACGGGGGGCTAAAAACCGAAGACATCAGCCGGATCATCACCGAAAAGGAACCCTACTTTTCCGGAGAAGGCGATAACCGGGACAAATTCTACAGCGTGGCCCCCATGTATTCCGCAGGCTGGCGGGTAGTGGGGGTAAACTACCGGAGCGAACTCGTGGAAAACAGGGATTCTATACGCAAGGATTATACCTTTTGGGGGGTGATCTTCCTTACGGCTTCCATGACCGTGTCCATACTCCTTTCCCGGCGCATTTCCAAACCCATCAGAGAACTCCGCCGTTCCATGCGTGACGTAGAGCGGGGAAATTTCGACATTACCGCAGACATCCGTTCCTCCAACGAAATCGGGGAACTTGGAAAAGATTTTAACATCATGGTCGGAGAGATAAAAAAACTATTAAGCAGAATTACTATCGAACAGGAACAGAAACGGAAGAGCGAACTTAACGCCCTCCAGATGCAGATCAACCCCCATTTTCTCTACAATACCCTGGACTCGGTGATATGGATGGCCGAAAGCGGAAAACAGGACGAGGTCATAGCCATGAGTTCCGCCCTGGCCCGGCTCTTCCGGCTCTCCATCAGCAAAGGAAAGGAAATCATCGATGTGGCGTCGGAAATCGAACACGTAAAAAACTACCTTACGATCCAAAAAATACGCTACAAGGACCGCCTGGATTACCGCATAGAAGTAGACGACGACATTAAAAATATGCGCATTGTCAAGATCATCCTCCAGCCCCTGGTGGAAAACGCCATTTATCACGGCATCAAAAACGCTTCCGCCGCAGGGACAGTGGTCATATCGGGATGCAGGACCGAAAAAGGCATGGACCTTGCGGTCAGTGACGACGGCGCGGGGATGGACGCGGCAAGCCTGGACTGGGTCAGGCGGCATTTAACCGAAGGCGCTGCGGATACGCATTCAGCCGGGACCAGGGAACGGGGCAGCGGCGTGGGGATACGCAACGTGGACGAACGGATCAAACTCTATTTCGGCAGTGAATACGGACTGGAATTCAAAAGCCTTGAAGGTGAAGGGACAACAGTTTTTATACACCTTCCGGCCATATCAAGGGAGGAGCCGTGAAAACAAAACCTTTGCCCATAAGGACTTTTTTTATTCCGGCCATTCTTGCATTTATGCTTTTTGCGGGGACCCTGGTCATCCTTCTCTTTACACGTCCGGCTCCTGGCGGCGAGGGTGTCAGGATTACTGCGGTAATAAAGGCCATTGCCAATGATTCCGAATTCTGGGAAGTAGTTAAAACCGGGCTGCGCGCCGGGGCGCTTGAATTCGGCGTAAACCTGGAGATACAAGGCCCCTGGGTGGAAAGCGACATAGACGGCCAGATACACATAGTCGAAGCTATCCTGAAAAACACGCCGCCCAAGGTGCTGATCCTCGCCGCGGCGGATTACCGGCGTCTGGTTCCTGTGGTTGAACAGGTTGCCGCCAAAGGAGTCAAGGTGATCACTATGGATTCAGGGGTTGACAGCCCTCTGCCCCTGTCTTTTGTGGCCACCAACAACACCGAAGGAGGCGAGAAGATAGGAGCCGAAATGATACGCCTGCTGGATCCGGGAAGAAGCGTGGCCATCATCAACCATGTACGGGGGGCCACCACCGCCATAGAACGGGAGGAGGGAACCCGCCGGGTGCTGGAACGGGACGGCCGCTACCCCATACTCGGAACCTGGTTTACCGACAATTTTGAAGATAACGCCTACCTCATTACGACGAATCTTCTTGCCGAATACCCGGACATCGGGGGGATCCTGGCGATGAACGAAGTTTCTACCGTTGGGGCCGCCCGGGCCCTTAGGGATAACGGATACGGAAGGAAGGTGCGGCTTGTCGGTTTTGACAGCTCCCTTACGGAGGTCCGGTTCATCGAACAAGGCATCATCGCCGCCACGGTGATTCAGAAACCCTTTAACATGGGCTATTTGGCCGTCAGGGCGGCCAGAGACGCGGCGCTGAACCGGAGCCTGCCGGACTTTATCGATACCGGTTCCGTCCTTATCACGCCGGAAAACCTCTACGAACCGGAAAACCAGAAGCTCCTGTTTCCCTTTGTGGAATAGGGGCAGGTCCGCACAGGTAAAAACAGCATCCATACGGATTATGCGCAATTTTTTGTAATAAATTGTATAAAAAATGAAAACAACAATTTTCCATAGGGACATCTGAATTTTATCAAAATTTCTGAAAAAGGGCAATTTTGGTTGACATTTTAAAACGCAATTGCTTAGTTATGTAGACATAAACGTATATAAAAAAAACATAAATACCTTAAATACTAATAAAAAATAACTTAATTACCTCAATTTCCTCATATTTTACACATTTATATCTTA
>JAITBO010000341.1 GCA_031283505.1 Treponema sp.
ATGGACGTTGTTACGGGATGTGACTGATTATGAGACCAGGAACCTTGCCGGTCATTCAACGGGAGCGGATATAGTTAATGAGGCATTAGCGGGCTAAGCTTGTTTGCAGGGGGCTTGGATCGGTCAAGGGAAAAACCTTCAAAAAGCGTGGAGATTTCCCTTGATATAAATCATAGGAGTCCGATTTGACCGGGTTTTCCAAGAGCCTACGGCTCATATAATTGTGATTATCCAGGACCAGCCCTGAATGCCGAGGAACCAGTGTGCTGTTGATACCTTCATACAATTCTCCTGGCTGGAGACCGGATTCACTCAATCAGCAGTTCTATTTTCTTTGATGCGCCCATATAGCGGGCGTTACCGGAAAACACCAGTATGGCGTGGTAACGGCCTCGTTCCACAGGCGGCGAAGTCAGGGCTTCGACATTGCCGCCGGAACCGGCGGCGGTAAAATAGCTTACAATTACATCCATAGGCGGTTCAGTATATACTGCGGCCTCCTTGGGGCTGGCGTCATAGGCAAAACGCTGTACCGGATCGGCGATAAGGGAAATAAACGCCTTCTGGATGTGATATTCGATTTTGATATTTTTTCCCTGCCGGTAGCCGTTCCCTTCGGGCCGTTCGATCTTGACATAGTAATTGCCCACCTCAAGGGGCGGTTCGGTGTTGCCGTCCCGATCCTGCTCCAGGTTTTCTTCGGACTTGAAATAGGTGACGATGAGGGGAACGCCGTCTTTTGCGGCGCGGACTTCCACCGCCTGGTTTCTGCCATTGTACTGGGTATGCTGATACGTGGCGGAGGTGATGATGGGCGCTTCCTCCGGAAGGATTTTTTCCCCCGGCGGCAGGGGAACTGCCGTTGCGTCCTTTTTCCCTCCCGCCCAAAGGGAAACGGCGTATACCGTAAAGGCCAACAATACATACAATGATTTTTTCATAAAGCCTCCTGTTTAATTAATATTAAACCGATATGTATTATAATATATAAAAATCTTAAAGTTGGTAAAGGGTTATCCGGATAAATTAGCATTAATTCGCGTAAATTGCGGATTTTTTTCTTTGTTGAACTCACGTAACTCACGTTATTTAATAACTCATGTTACGCAGGAAGAATACTATGAGCCACGAACTACACCGGGCCTGTGTGGTCCGATGAGGTTCGTGGTTAAATTTTTTCAAATTTGGCTCCGGTACGTAAGATGAGTTAATAATCTCCATATTCTTGTGGATCAAGAACAGGGGAGATGGGGACCCCGCCGAGAGGCGTCGGATTTTACCGGGATTTCCAGCCCTTCCGGAATCAGTGTGGTAACCCGGATATGAAAAATCGCAGTCCGCAAATTATTTTCGAATTTTTTGAAAATAAACGCAAAGCCTCTTGACATTCAATGTTAGTTCGTTCTATCTTTTTGTTAGTTTTAGCTAATTCGGAGGTGGAAATGCGCAAATTTCTTATCGTTCAGATCCTTGTTCTGCTGGCTGCCGTTCTGTCTGCCCAGACGGATATTTCTGCCTTTGACAGTTGGCTTGCCCTGGAAGCGGAAATGCGGCTTCGCTTGAACGAAGCCTTCTATACATACGTATCTTCCGATACCGGGGGAGCCTGTGTTCAGGTGGACAGTACCTATAATGAATATTACCGGGCAACGGGTTTTGAAAAAAACGTAAGGGATATTATTTCCGCCGAACGTGCGCGAAACATCGATGACTGGTTTGAATATGTAAAAAGTTCCATGCGTGCAAAGGAGTCCCAGCGGGAAGTTCGGGAAAACTTCAACCAGTTGACCCGGCTGCTCAGAGTAACTGCCGGAAGACTTGATGGGAAAGAGGAACCTGTCGCGGCGGCCAGAAATTGGACCCGGACTGCGGAGGAAATGGCCGCCATTATAAGCAGCGCCTATGACAAGTACCGTGCAGGGGATCCCAAAGGGGCCAAGGCAGATGTGGATGTGGTCTATTTCCAGTATTACGAAAAGCTGGGTTTTGAAAAAATCGTCATGACCAGGATTTCGGGGGAGCGGGCCAGTACGGTTGAGTACCAGTTCAGTACGGCAAAGAAAGCCATTAACCGGGGAGTGGACAAAGAGGTCAAAGATAGCCTAGATACCCTGGTCCTTTATATTAAAGAGGACGCCGCCCGGCTTGACAGCAAAGTGGAAAGCGCTCTGGGGGTATTTCTGGGTTCCCTTCTCATCATACTTAGAGAAGGCTTTGAAGCCATCATCATCGTAGGCGCCATTATCGCCTATCTGATAAAAAGCGGAAACAAAAAGAGTACCGTGCCGGTGTACTGGGGTTCCCTCGCCGCTTTGGGCTTTAGCGTGGTGATGGCCTGGGGACTCAACGCCCTGACCAGCGTCGCCGGCGGCAGGAATCAGGAAATCATCGAAGGCGCCACTATGCTTCTTGCGGTAGGGGTGCTTTTCTATGTCAGCAACTGGATGGTCTCCAAGGCCGAAGCGGAGGCGTGGACAAATTATATTGAAGGAAAGGTGCAAAATTCCATTACCAGGGGAAGCATATTTTCCCTGGCCTTCGCTGCCTTCCTCGCGGTCTTCCGGGAAGGGGCGGAGACGATCCTGTTCTACCAGGCTCTGCTTGCGGGGAATCAGAATTATGTCAACATGGTGTGGCTGGGCTTTGGCATCGGTTCCGCAGCCTTGGTTATTGTCTATATTTTGATCAGAGTCCTGAGCCTCAGGCTCCCGTTAAAACCCTTTTTCCTGGGTACCAGTATCCTGCTCTTTGGGATGTCTGTTTCCTTTACCGGTTCGGGTATTAAGGAACTTCAGGAGGGAAATGTCATCCCGGTTACCCTGTTGCCCTTTGGTTTTACCGTGGATATTTTGGGTATTTATCCTACCCTCCAAACCCTCATTCCCCAGGTGATACTGCTGGCCGTTACGGTTGCGGCGTTTGTTTTTCAGATTAAGAAAAACAAACGGCTTACGCTCCAGCGGGAAGGGGCCGCTTAAAAAGGTTCGTACCTCAAGGTCGTTGACCATGAGAAAAAAATAATTAGGAGAAGGTACATGAAAAAGTTATTGGTACTTTTTTTGGTTGCGTTGTGCATCGGCCTCATCATTACGGGCTGCACGCAAAAACAGGAAAGCCCGCAGGCTGCCGCCGGTGAAGCGGAAAAGCCCGTCGCTGTGGCGGATGCGGGAGAGGAAGCGGGTTTTGAGGAGTTCCCCATAGGGGACGATATCGAACTCTTTCCCCTTAATGTGGCGGGGGTTTATTTCCAGCCGGTAGATATGTTGCCCACCGGTAACAGTCTTCCTGCGGCCCAGTCGGATATGCACATAGAGGCTGATATTTCCGCCCTGGAAGACAACGGGCTTGGCTATGGGGCCGGTGACTTTGTTCCTAATCTGACGGTCCGTTACGACATCGTCAGGACCGGTTCTAACTGGAAAATCGACGGGACCTTTATGCCCATGAACGCCAGTGACGGTCCCCATTACGGCGGCAACATCAAGCTTGACGGTGCTGGAACTTACCATGTCAAATTTACAATTCTAAACCCCGAGTCCCAGGGCTACCTGCTCCATGTAGATCAGGAGACCGGCGTTCCCGGCAGGTTCTGGAATCAGCCTCTGGTGGCCGAATGGGATTTTGACTGGATCCCCAGAAAATGGTAAGCTAAGGGAAGTATGCTGAAATACTTCATACAGGTAGTGCAGAACGCGCTGCCTGGGGCGATTCCGGTTTCTCTGCTCTATGCGGTCCTGTACGGCATGGGCGGGGAAATGCGGAAACGCGTAATGGTATGGGGCGGTATCGCCGGGACAGGGGCGGCGCTGATCCTCTCTGTCTTGAGAACCTTTACCCGGCTTGTCAACCGTGAATATGTAAATATTGTCGTTTTGTCTCTGGCGATACCGGCGGGTATACTCTGCATAGTTCTTTTGTTGGACTGGCGGAAGAAGGAAGCGCTGGAAAGAAAACTTTTGGGCTGGACCGGGGCCATTCTGACGGCGCTTCTCCTGTTTTATACCCTCCCTACGATTTTTCTTTATACCCGCGAATTTGTTGCTCCCGGAGAAAGCGTATTCAGTACCGAGTTTTTGTTTAAGCTGACAGGATACTTTGCCGGCCTGTTTCTGGTGATTCTCTGTTCCCTTGCCCTTTTCCATGCCGGCAAAAATCTTCCTCCCCGGTTGGTAGGAATTCTGCTTTCCCTTAATCTGACTGTAAATATGGTCAGTCAGGTTTCCGTAATCGTTCAGGTCCTCCTGGCCCGGCGGATTATCAGAGCACCCCGCTGGCTGTTCAGGATCATCGTCCAGATCATCAATAACAACGCTGTTTTTCTCTATATTCTCATGGGGATCTCTGTATTTCTGCCTGTTTTCCTGTTTATCAGAAGCCTGCGGATCACCGAATCCTGGCGAAATCCGGCGGAACGCCGGAAACTTGTGGCCATGAAACGGAGGCTCAGGCGCTGGAGTTTTGTTTCTGTTTTGGGGTATCTTGCGGCGATCCTTACCCTGACTGCGGTTAAGGCGTATTCCGAAAAAGAAGCAGCCCTTAGCCCAGCGGAGCCGATGGACATTCAGGGGAATGAGATCATCATTCCGGTTGAAAAAATTGGAGACTGGCATTTACACCGTTACAATTACACCGCTTCCGAAAATATCGAAATGCGGTTCATTGTAATTAGAAAGAACGAGGCTGCCTATGGAGTGGGCCTTGACGCCTGTGATATATGCGGCCCTACCGGGTACTATGAACGCCGGGACGGGGTTGTCTGCCGCCTCTGCGATGTGGTGATGAACATTTCTACCATCGGGTTCAAGGGCGGCTGTAATCCTGTACCCTTGGCCTATACCATGCGGGGCGGTAATATGATAATCCAAACTGCGGATCTTGAAGCCGAACGCGGACGGTTCAAATAGGAGAGACTATGTTTTGGAGAATGGTTAGGGGTGCCCTTTTCAGGCAGCGAGGAAAGATGCTCATGGTAGCCTTTACTATAGCTCTCGGCTCTTCCCTGGCTACCGCCATGTTGAACGTTATGTTTGACGTAGGGGACAAGGTAAACCAGGAACTAAAAACCTATGGAGCGAATATCACCGTGATGCCCCGGGGTGCATCCCTTTTGGACGATCTTTACGGAGTGAGCGAAGGTTCCGGTGTTTCCGATAAGTACCTTTACGAAGCGGAACTGGGAAAACTCAAGACAATTTTTTGGGCTTTCAATATTGTTGATTTTGCCCCCTATCTTTATACGCGGGTAGACACGGACACCGGACCGGGTGGAACTATACGCCTTGTCGGGACATGGTTTAACCGCCCCCTGGAACTTCCCACAGGCGAAACCCTTGTTACCGGTATGCGGCCCATGAAAAGCTGGTGGGACGTAGAGGGCCGGTGGATCAGCGATGATGACGACGATACGGTCATGGCCGGCAGGGAAGCGGCCCGGCGTTACAGTATCTCTGTTGGCGACATCATTTCTCTCCATATCCCTGGTGAAGCGCAAAAACAAAGTTTTACCGTCGCCGGAATTTTCCATGCTGGCGGGGATGAGGATGAGTATATCTACGCCCCCCTCCCCATCGTTCAGAACCTGGCGGATAGGCCGGGCCTGGTGAGCCGGGTGGAGGTAAGCGCCCTCACTACTCCTGATAATGAACTTTCCCGCAGGGCCGCCCAGGATCCCAACAGCCTTTCAATCAAGGATTGGGAAACCTGGTATTGTACTGCCTATGTCAGTGCCATCTGCTACCAAATTGACGAAGCATTGACGGATTCTGTGTCCAAACCTATCAGGCAGGTTGCCGAATCGGAGGGGGCGATACTTGAAAAGACCCAACTCCTCATGTTCCTCATCACCATCCTGAGCCTTGCCGGTTCCGCCCTGGGCATCTCCAACCTGGTAACCGCTGAGGTTATGGAGCGCTCCGCCGAAATCGGCCTCCTCAAGGCGGTGGGTGCCTGGGATGGGCCGATCTCCCGGCTCGTACTTACGGAGGTTCTCATTACCGGCATCTCAGGTGGCGTGATCGGCTACTTTGCCGGCCTGGGCTTTGCCCGGATCATCGGGCATACCGTGTTTTCCTCCGCCATTGCGATTAAGCCGGTAGTCATCCCCCTGGTAGCAGTGTTGGTGTTTTTGGTAACCATGGCGGGCAGCGTCCCGTCCATACGGCTCCTCCTGTCCCTCAAACCGGCGGAGGTGCTCCATGGGCGCTAGAAAAGGACGGGGAAAGATGAACAAACAGCGGTTCTATCTCAAGATGTCGCTCAGTTCCCTTCTCAGGCGGAAGTCCCGAATGCTGGTGGCTCTTTTGGCCGTGACCATAGGGGCAACGATCCTTTCCGGGCTTGTTATGATTTATTACGATATTCCCCGGCAGATGGGTCAGGAGTTCCGTTCTTATGGGGCAAATTTTATCATCCTTCCTTCGGGAAACGACGCTGTTATGAGTACGGAACTGATGGAGGAGGCTCTTGTCTTCCTGCCTGCGGGAAGCGTTACCGGCGTAGCCCCCTACCGTTACCATCTGGTAAAGATCAACGAGCAGCCCTTTATGGCGGCGGGAACAGACCTGGCCGGCGCACGGAAGACAAGCCCTTACTGGCTCGTCCAGGGCTGGTGGCCTGAGGCCCCGGGCGAGGCGCTGATAGGCCAGGAGGCGGCGGACCTGATCCGGCTCCTGCCGGGGAACCGGTTTACCCTGACAGGAACCGGCGTTAACGGGAACTCTTTCAGCCTTGAATTTACCGTGTCCGGTGTCCTCCAGACCGGGGGTGCCGAGGAAGCCTTTATCTTTATGTCCCTCCCTGATTTTGAGTCCATGACCGGGGAAAGAGGCAGGATCGATGTGGTGGAGTGCAGTATCGCTACGGGGGCTGCGGCCCTGGAAACTCTGGCCCGGCAGATCAGCGAAAATGTTCCCGGCGTAAGCCCCCGGCTGGTGAAGCGCCTTACCGAATCGGAAGGGGCGGTGTTGACAAAACTTCAGGCTCTGGTTGCCCTGGTGAGCGTTATTGTGCTGCTCCTCATCATGATATGTGTAGCCACTACCATGATGGCGGTAGTAGCCGAGCGGCGGCGGGAAATCGGGTTGCGGAAGGCTCTGGGGGCTTCCAACCGGCTCCTGGCGAAAGAATTTATGGGAGAAGGGGTGTTTCTGGGAGGCTTTGGCGGCGTCTTGGGAGCCGCTGCGGGTTATATTTTTGCCCAGGTGGTAGGGATCAACGTGTTCAACCGGTCTATCACCTTCCAGCCTCTGTTCGTCCTTCTAACCCTGGTCATATCAATCCTGATCACCGTTCTGGCCTGCGTCATTCCGGTAAGGAACGCTACCGAAGTTGATCCCGCCATTGTGTTACGAGGAGAGTAAAATGAATTTGCTGGAATTAAAGGATATTTCCAAGATTTACGGAAATCTCAAGGCTTTGCAGGACATCAATCTTACGGTTAAACAGGGAGAATGGCTGGCGATCATGGGCCCCTCCGGTTCGGGGAAGACCACCATGATGAACATCATCGGCTGCATGGATAAACCCTCTTCCGGAACAGTGTTTCTTGACGGACTGAACATTTCCAGAGAAAGCGACAGAAACCTTACCGCCGTACGGCGGGACAAGATCGGCCTCATCTTTCAGCAGTTCCACCTGGTAAATTACCTTACCGCCCTGGAGAACGTGATGGTGGCTCAATACTACCACAGTCTCCCGGATGAAAAGGAAGCCATGGAAGCGCTGGACAGAGTTGGTCTTGCCGGACGGGCAAAACACCTCCCCAGCCAGCTTTCCGGGGGCGAGCAGCAGCGGGTCTGCATCGCCAGGGCCCTTATCAATTATCCCAAACTTATTCTGGCGGACGAACCTACCGGGAACCTTGATGAGGCCAACGAGAATATTGTCATTGATATTTTCAGTAAGCTCCATGCCGAAGGTAGCACTATTATTGTGGTGACCCACGACCCGGAAGTTGCCGGAGACGCGGAACGGACAGTAATACTGGAACACGGCAGGATTTCGAAAATCCTGTGGAAGACAGGAGAAACGCTGCATGAATAAACGGCGGATTTTTACTCTGCTTGTCATATCCTTCGGGGTGGTTTTTTTTGCCGCCGGATGTGGAAATTCCGGCTATAAAGACGGAACATATACAGGGAGGAGCGGCCCTGATGATCAGGACGCTTTTGGGGAAGCATCTCTCACCATTGCCGGGGGGAAAATCACGGACTGCCGCTTTGTTACCCGGCAGAAGGACGGATCGATCAAGGACGAAAATTACGGGAAGATAAACGGTGAAATTTCCAGCCAGCCCTATTATGACAAAGCTCAGTTGGCGGTGGCAGCCATGGAAAAATACGCCCATGATTTAAGCCGCACAGGAAACCTGAAAGATGTGGAAGCCGTGAGCGGGGCAACCATTTCATATAACCAGTTCCGGGAAGCGGTAGAAGAAGCCCTGGAAGCGGCAAGGAAGCGGTAGTTTTTCGCCGCACCAGATCTCCACCGGGGACAGGGCTCCGCTTGTATCAGGATTCCGCTTCTATTCCCTGGACGGGAAATTTGCAGGGCTGGCATAAATCTTTATCCTTCGACTTACGGTTGCTTGAGGGTCATTATATTTTGTAGAACACTTCTGCTTTCATTGATGAGACTGCCGGATTTAATCAACAACCTCGCCCTGACGGGCGAGGTTGTTGTTCTGTAAAGTATGGATTTTATGCGAGTCCATACCCCCGGACAACAAATCCTGGATTAGTTTAAACGCCCTAAAGTTCCCCTCCGTGAACCGAGATATACCCATTTATTTTCCATGTGCCAGGTTTAAAACCACCGTCTTTAGGCGGTCAGCTTTCAGCTTGGATAATGTACCAATTATCCAGAAGAAACCGCTGAGGCTAAGATGGGATGAATTGCCGAGGCTG
>JAITBO010000361.1 GCA_031283505.1 Treponema sp.
TTTCTCTTGCATAGTTAACCCCATGTTGACCTCCGATAGCTGTTGCTTCCGGATAGTCTGCCTTAATTTGGGTTACTTTTTCAAAATGAGGCATAGGGTCTTTTGGGTTACTTTTTCGATGAGGCAATGCGGGGTATTTACTCACCAGCGCAGGACGATTATAATGAGGATAAATGAATGTTATACAAGCCAGTGCCGGTCACAGTTTCAGGGTAAAGGAATTTGAAGGCCCTCTGGATCTCCTGCTTTTTTTGATAAAAAAAAACGAGGTTAACATTTATGATATTCCCATAGCTCAGATAACCGAACAGTATCTAGGCTATTTGAGTTATGCCACGGAACTCGATCTGGAAGATCTGACCGAATTTTATGCTTTGGCGGCCACATTATTGTATATCAAATCCAGGATGCTCCTGCCGGTGGAAGTAGACCTGGAAGATGATATTGAAGATCCCCGGCAGGAACTGGTAGAAAAGCTGATAGAATATCAGAAATTCAAAAAGCTCTCCGAACTGATGGAAGAAAAGGAGCGGGAAGCCGAGTGGGTCATAGAACGGAAAAAACTTCAGCGGCCTTTGCCTTTTACTGATGAAGAATTGTGGGAAAAGGTCGATGTCTGGGACCTCCTCAAGACATTTTCCAATCTTATGAATAATCTTTCGGATGAACGCATCTTCGATCTTTACGAGGAAGTTTCGATCAATGAAAAAATAGCCCTTATGACAGAACTGTTTGAAAACCGGGGTGAATGTTACTTTGCGGACCTTGTGGTTCGGAACGGTTCAATTATGGATATTATATGCGCTTTTCTTGCTGTTTTAGAGGCCGTAAAATTCCGGATGATCCTCATCTTCCAGAACCGTATGTTTGGAGATATAGTGATCCGTCCCCGTCCGGCAGGATCGCCTTCGGTCGAACCGTCCGTTCCTGATACTGCAAGCGGAAACGATTAATTATGGAGATATCCTTGAAAAAAGAAACCGCCCTGGTTGAAGCCATACTCTACCTTGAAGCCGATCCTCTGGATGAAGCCGTTGTGTCCCGTATTTCCGGGCTTTCCAAAGATGTGATAGCCAAAGCCCTGGAAAATCTGGACGAACGGTATAATCGGGAGGATTCAGGGGTGGAGTTGTCCCGTATAGGCGGAGGGGTGATGATTTCTCCCAAAAAGGAGTATTGGGACAACCTCAGGGAACGGTACGGTAAAAAGAACGAGTCCAAACTCTCCAAAGCCGCCCTGGAAACCCTTTCGATCATCGCCTATAAGCAGCCCATAACCAGGAGTGAGATCGAGCAAATCCGGGGAGTACAGGCGGATACCATGATACGCCTGCTTCTGGAAAAGAACCTTATCCGGGAAACCGGCAAGAAGGACGCCCCAGGAAGGCCGATACAGTACGGCACCACCCGGGATTTTCTGAAATTTTTCCGGCTGGAGAGTATCGCCGATCTGCCTAAACTTAACGAAATGGAGAGCGACCGGTTTGAGCTTACCGGAGACGAATAAAGCAGGGTCCTTTTCCTCGGAAGGGACAGGGCCGCTGCCGGGGGAAGGCGCCGGCGCTGGAAAAAGGATGCGGCTTCAGGTGTACCTTGCCCATGCCGGAGCGGCCTCCCGCCGGGCTTCGGAACGGTTCATTCTTTCGGGCCGCGTGGAAGTCAACGGCCGGAAGGTGACGGAACTGGGGGAAAAGGTAGGTCCCGGCGACGAAGTGCGCCTTGACGGAGTTCCGGTCAAAATCGAGACCCGGCACAGGTACATCGTCCTGCATAAGCCGCCTCTGTACCTATGCAGTTCCTTTGATCCCCAGGGAAGGGCCCTGGCTCTGGATCTTCTCCCCAAGGATATTGCGGAGCGGCTTTATACGGTGGGCCGTCTTGACTACCGGTCTTCGGGACTGGTCCTTTTTACCAACGACGGGGATTTTGCCGCCGCCGTCGGCCATCCCAGCCGGGAGATCGAGAAGGAATACCTTGTGGAAGCGTCGGGCCGTATACCCGATGAGGTTATAGAAGCCTTCCGCCGGGGAGCCCTCATTGAGGGGGTCCTCTATCAGGCCCGGAGCATAGACAGGCTGGGCAGTCGTATCCTGCGGGTGGTGCTTATTGAAGGAAAAAACCGGGAAATACGGAGGGTTTTTTCCCATTTTCATCTGCACCCGGAGAAACTCCACCGGGTCAGGATAGGCCCGGTCCATATCGGAGAATTGCGCCCCGGGGAGTCACGGCCCCTGACGGAAGAAGAGAGGGGTATTTTAGGAAAAAGAGGGCGAAGTATAAAAAATTAAAAGCACGATACTAAGATGAGGGAGCAGGAATTTGGTTATCGCTATTGACGGGCCGGCAGGATCCGGCAAGAGTACTATCGCGAAGCTTTTGTCCGAAAGGCTTAAACTTCCCAAAGGGAATAATTTTTCAGGAGGGGAGTCCTTTACATATATCAATTCGGGGAATCTGTACCGGGCCGTTACTCTGGGATGCCTCCGGCGGGGGATAAATCCGGCGGACCCCGAAAAGGCCCTGGAATACGCTCAACGGGCAGCCATCGAGTACCGGGGGGACGACGTATTCCTTGACGGGGAAAAGGTGACCTCCCTTCTGCATACCGACGAAATCGACCGGTACAGCGCCCCTCTGTCGGCGATAGTGCCTATCCGTCATGTGGTGAACGACCTTATACGCCGCATAGCCCGGGGGATCAATGTCGTGGTAGAAGGACGGGACATGACCACCGTGGTTTTTCCCGATGCGGAATACCGGTTTTACCTGGACGCTTCCGCCGACAGGCGGGCCAGGCGGCGCCATGATCAGGGGGTTTCCCGTCTCAGCCTTGGAGAAATTCAAAAGGCTATTGAAGAACGGGACGCTATAGATAAAAATAAGGAAGAAGGGAGTTTGAAAATCGCTCCCGGAGCAAGATATTTGGATACATCGGACTTGACCATTGAGCAAGTTTATGAGAAATTGTTAGAGAAAATACAGATAATAAGGATCAATTATGGGGCAGATGGAAGTGGAATCGGACACCAATCCGTTGGATGAGGTAAAAAACTCTTCGGAGAATACCCAGACTCAATTACAGGAGCAGTATCTTAAGTCCCTCGAACAGTTGGAAGAAGGGCAGCTGATTACCGGCCAGGTTATTCAGATTACGTCGGACCAGGTATTTATCGACGTAGGTTATAAATCGGAAGGGAAGATCTCTATCGCGGAATTCACGGAAGTCCCAAAAGTCGGGGATACGGTTTCAGTGGTTCTCGTCTCCAAGGAAAACAAGTACGGGGAAGTAATCGTCTCCAAGCAAAAAGCGGATGTCAAGCTTTTCTGGAAGAATCTTCGTCAGGCGTTTCAGGATCATACCGGGGTGGAGGGAACCATCGAGAAGCTCGTCAAGGGAGGCTATGATGTCAACATGGGCTCCGGCGTACACGCCTTTCTGCCCATCAGTCAGGCCGATGCCCAGAAGGTCGACAAGCCGGAAAAACTGCTCGATTTTAAGACCCAGTTCTATGTGGAGCGGTTATATTCCGATGGGAAGGTCAATATTGTTGTAAACCGCCGGAAGCTGCTTGAAGAAGAAATAGAAAAGAAACGGGCCGAATTCTTCGAGAGTATCCCGATCGGGTCGGAAGTAACAGGGACCGTAAAGAGCTTTACCTCTTTTGGCGCTTTTATAGACTTGGGCGGTTTCGACGGACTCCTTCATATTAATGACATGAACTGGGGTCATGTCACAAGGCCCAAGGACTATGTGAAGAAAGGCCAGGAGATCCGCCTTAAAGTGATCCGTATAGACCCTGTAGAGAAGCGGATCAATCTGTCCCTCAAGCATTTCTCCGACGATCCCTGGCTCCATTTCGAGGATAAATATCATGTCAACGATATTGTGAAGGGCAGGGTGACCAAACTGACCGATTTCGGCGCCTTTATAGAGCTTGAGGAAGGGATTGAAGGCCTTGCCCATATTTCGGAGTTCTCCTGGGTGAAGAAGATACAGAAGCCCGAAGAAGTCCTGTCCATAGGCGATGAAGTCGAATGTATGATTCTGGGCTATGACCTCTCGGTCGACCGGGTATCCCTGGGGATCAAGCAGGTTTCGGTCAATCCCTGGGACAGCGTAGGGGAGAAATATCCCGTTGGAACCAGGCTCAAGAGGAAGGTAACCAAGATCACAAACGCCGGCGCCTTTATTGAGTTGGAAGAGGGTATAGACGGTTTCCTTTATGGAGAGGACATCTCCTGGACCAGGAAAGTCAAGCATCCCGGCAGCGAGCTTTCCATAGGCCAGGAAGTGGAAGTTATCGTTATTGGCATGGATCGTAATGACCGGAACATCAGGCTGGGCATTAAACAGCTTGAGGATGACCCATGGCAGAGTTTTACGGCAACCTACAAAAACGGTTCCCTGGTGGAAGGGGAAGTTTCTTCTATCACCGATTTTGGTCTTTTCGTGCGGGTTCCCGGAGGCATTGAAGGTCTTGTTCACAAGTCGAACCTTCCGGAAAACAGGGAAGAAAATCCCGACGACGCCCTAAAGAAATATCATGTGGGCGACAAGGTAAAAGCGGTAATCCTGGAGATTCAAAGCGATAAACAAAAAGTCGCTTTCTCCATCCGGGATTATCAGAAGAAGGTTCTGCGGGATGAAATTTCCCAATATATGGCGGCGGAAGAATCGGATGGTTCCACCTTCACCCTGGGAGATTTCTTAAAATCCAAAGGCACTCCCGATGGGGATGCTTCCGGCGAGAGTTAGAAGACCACATGGTATGCTGTCAGCCATTGACGTCCAAAAATTTAATACTCTGATTGAGATCAACAATCTTATCAATTCAGATTATTCGGACGTTCATGCCCTTTTGACCCAGATCGTTGATTCGGCAACCCGGTTGAGCGAAGGCGAGTCTTCAAGCCTCTTGTTGGTTAACGAGAAGACTAATGAGCTTTATTTCGAGGTTGCCTTGGGGATCAAGGGGCCGGATGTAAAAAAGTTCACGGTCAAAATAGGGGAGGGGATAGCCGGCTGGGTCGCCCAACACAATAAATCTCTTTTGGTCAACGATGTGGAAAGCGACAAGCGGCATCTTCAGTCTATCGGAAAGCAGATAGGTTACTTCTCTAAAACTATGATGGCGGTCCCTATGCGAATTAAGGACAAGTGCATAGGGGTCATTGAGCTTATCAACAAGAAAAATGACAAGTATTTTACCCAGGATGATCTTGAATGGCTTGAGATTTTTGCAAACCAGGCGGCGATAACCATTCAAAACGCCCAGAGTTTTGAGAGGGCTCAGGACACCATTCAATTACTCCAGGATCAGCTTAAAACCGATCAGGGCTATCATACTTTTGTGGCCAAAAGCCCGGTCATCTTGTCCATTATCGATCTCATAGACAGGATTGCCAAGACCGATTCGTCGGTGCTTATCCTGGGAGAGAGCGGGGTAGGGAAGGAGCTTTTCGCCGAACAGATACATAGCCGCAGCGCCAGGAATATGCGGCCCTTTGTCCGGGTAAACTGCGCGGCCCTTCCGGAAGGGCTTTTGGAGAGTGAGCTTTTCGGCCATGTGAAAGGGGCCTTTACCGACGCCATTCAGACCAGGCGGGGCCGGTTTGAGATAGCCGACGGAGGCACCATATTCCTTGATGAGATAGGGGATCTTCCCCTGCGGCTTCAGGCAAAACTCCTCAGGGTCATACAGCAGAAAACCTTTGAAAAGGTCGGGTCCGACATATCGGTTACGGTGGATGTCAGAATTCTGGCGGCCACCAACAGAGATATAGAAACCCTGGTAGAGCGGGGGGAATTCAGAAGGGATCTTTACTACCGCTTGAATGTTTTGCCCCTCTATATACCGCCCTTGCGGCAGCGTCCTGAGGATATTCCGGAACTGGCCAACTTCTTTTTTGTGCAGATCTGCAAAAAAAACAAGAAGCAGCATCTTAAGGGTTTTTCTGATGAAGCCATGGAATCCCTGCTGGCTTATTCCTGGCCCGGAAACGTCCGGGAACTGGAAAACTGTGTCGAGCGGGCCTGTATTATCGGCAACAGCGAATGGATACACCGGGAGGATCTCTTCCTTAATCCGGGTTCGGCCCTCCAGGTGCAGGCAGGGGAGGGGAGCCGGGATTTAAAAAGCGCCATCACAGTTTTTAAGGCTCACTTTATTCAAAAGGTTCTGGAAGAAAACAACTGGAACCAGACCGAAACGGCAAAAGTGTTGGATATACAGAGGACATATTTGTCCAGACTTATAAAAGAATTAGGTTTAGTGAATCCCAAGGAGAATTAGGCATGGCGAATACGGAACAGAAGGCCGAAAAACTGAATATCAGTGAATTGGTTGTCGATGGCATTCAAAAGAACCGAAAGGTTCTTATTATAGGGGGGATTGTTGTACTTGTCCTCCTTCTTGGTTTTGCCGCAGGACTATCCATCCGGGACGCAGTGACGGTCGCGGCAATAAAAGAAGTTGAGGCGTTTAACGATCGGTATGAAGAAATCAGGTTTGACATCAACGATCCCGCAAAGGAAGAAGAAGTAAACGCCCTGCTTGACGAAGTTTCCGCGTATGCTTCCAAGACTTTTGGCTATTCCCGCATCCGGGCCTTTATGCTGACGGCCTCCATCCACGCGGACCGGAAGAACTGGCAGGAAGCGGAAGACGCCTGGGTGCAGGCGGCCCAAAAAGGAGGTAAGGCGTATCTTGTTCCGGTCTCTCTGTTCAACGCGGCGGTTGCCGCCGAAGAAGGCGGGAATATTGAAGGGGCCATCGTTCATTATACCGAAGTCTTGGTATACGCTGATTCCTTCCCCCAGGCGGCCAAGGCGCAGTTTTCCATAGGGAGGCTTCGGGAAGAACAGCAGGACACGGACGCCGCTCTTGAAGTATACCGGGTGCTTCTCGAAAAATGGCCTAACGAGACAACATGGATAAATCTGGCAAACAGCAGAATCATTGCGCTTTCGGGATTGAATTCTTAAAGAAACAGGCGTTTTTTATTGCGCTGAGTTCGCTTTTACTCGGTGCCTGCGGGATTGAGGATTACCCGTATCTTGAGCCGGTTAGGGAGGGTAATATAAGCTGGGAGCTGAATGTCCAGGCTACGATTTTTTTGCCGTATATTACTTCCCAGCAGTTTACTCATTTCTTAATTTACTACCGTATATATATCAGCGATGAATCTATACTGAGCAATATACTGCCCGATGATATGAGCAAGATTAATTCTACCCTGTATCAGGATTATACATATATCTTACCCTATATAAACACCGATAATACATCTGTTTCAACACAAATCGGTACGCTTTTTTCAAACCGGAAGTATTATTCTCTTTTTACTGAATCCTCGGACCTTAATGATTTATTATCAAGTTCAGTCATGGGGCAACGCATAGTAATAGATTTTTCTCAGACGACAGACGGACGGAAGCCAACCATAGAAATCAGTGGTACGGAATATGTCCTCTGGCGGACTACCGGCAGGGAACGGGGTGAAATTTTTGAAATTAAACCTGACAATGACCGGTCTTTTATTAATACTTCCGAATTAAACAGCAGTGAATACGCCGATTCAAAGAACGTCACTGTCAATAATGATGTGGTGGACAAGACGGTTTCGGGGTCCCGGTATACCTATGTCTCCATGTATATCGTGTCAACCGGGCATGACCTTATAACCTATAGTCCCATCTATTCCCAGCCGGCTTTTATCGGCGTTTTTTGTCTTCCCGAGCCGTAGGTCATGCCGAGGATCGTTCCCATCATCTGGCACATAGGGTAAAACACTGAATGAAAAAGGCCAACTTATTGCCGATTGTAAAGCGCACAACATACTTTTGATAATGTGTATTCTGTCTACTTCGATATATGTTTTCCTAATGCGCAAGGGATAGAAGCGGAATAAGTTTTGACAGGCTAAAGCCTGTCAAAACTTATTATAGCGGATAGCCCGGTCGCCGCACTGCGGCGATGCGCCCTGAATAAATCGTGGATTTAGACGGTTTGCTCGTACAAAGCCCGGTAGACGCCGAAATACGAAGCCGGTTCTTCCTGGTTTGCCGTACTTTTGGCAAGGATCGATTTTCTGTTCAGGCCGAAAAGGGATTCACCGGCGTCAAGCCGTTCCCGGCGGTATCGCTTTTCCTCAGCGGCGCGTACAAGATCCGGTCGTTCGGCTGGAGCCGGTTCCCCGGTCCCGATACCAGCGGAAGCCGGAGGTTCATACGCGAAGCCCCAGAGCAGCGAAGCGACGGAATGTTTTTTTGTCCCTGCGGGAATGTACACGTTGAGGGCCTCCTTCACTGTGAACCCTTCGGGCAATTGGGGGTTGAGGCGTTCCGCAAAGGAAAGAGCGTCAAAGAAACCGTCCGTATCCAGGGTGGCAATCTCTCCTTCGGCAAAGACGCCTATGGATATAGGGGACGCGAAGTCAAGCCTGGGCAGGGGGTTGAAACCTTCGGAAAACTGGACAGGAACGCCCGCCCTCTGAAGGGCCATGGAAAACACCTCGATGACCGCAAGATGAGGAAGCCAAACGGCGGGGCCCGATTTGGAGAAGGAGAACAAGATGCGATAGGTTGCCGGATCCCGCTTGTCCCTGACAGCGCCCTGAATGTCACGATGGGCAGGTTCTTCTGAAAGATTTTCGGTTGACGGCGGAGAACTGCTGTCCCCGGCGTTTTCGATTAGCCTGCCCCAGCCCGGACAGATGCCGCAGGGGTGAGCGCAGGACGGCGCGCAGGGCGGTGTGGGTGTGGAAAGGCCGGCGGAGGCCCTCTGCGCTTCTTCCGCTAAAAAACGGAGACCGGTTCCGCTGTTGACGCTCTCCCATGGAAGGGGGGCATCTAATTTTTTCTTAGCCAGAACGGTTTCCACAAGGGAGCGATCCTTTTCAAAGACGCCGCGCCAGATGTCTTTCCTGATATAGTCGTCCCAGGCATCCAGGCGGCATCCTTGGTTAAAGGCGTCCTCTATCAGGTCCCCTACCCGCTCATTCCCCCGGCTGATAACCCCTTCCAGAACGGAGATGAAGGGATCCTGGATTCCCACCTTGTGGCCCTCCGGCTTAAGACTCCGCCTGATGTATTCGAGTTTTTCTCGCGCCGTATCCTCGTCAATTTGGGCGGCCCATTGAAAAGGCGTATGGGGTTTGGGAACAAAGGCGCCGGCGTTGATGTTGAAGTTCATGCCGGTCTTGCGGGCCACGTCCCGGATAAAGGCGACAATTTCCTCTTCTTCATGACCGATCCCGCCCTGACAACCCGCCTCAGGCCATCCCATCGGCAGTCCAATCATAAAATAGAATTTCGCTCCCCGCCAGCCGTTCCTGCGGGCCTCTTTGAGGATGGCGATCACCGAGTCCCGGGAGACTTCTTTGTTGATGGCGAGTTGCCAGGCATCCACCGGAGTTTCCACCGCGAAGGTAAGGCCGCTCCTGCGTACTGCGGAGATTTTTTCCAGAATGGGGAGGGAAAACGTAGATACCCGCAGAGAAGGTAATTGAAACGAGACATGGGAGGAGCCGTAGGTCCGGTTCAGCTTTTCAAGGAGGGCGTCTATGTACCGGTAATCCCCGGTAGAAAGGGAGGAAAGACTTATTTCCCGGTACCCCCCGGATCGGATAAAGGCGTCCGCTTCGGCAAGCACGACGTTTGAATCTTTCTGCCGCATGGGCCGGTACCAGATACCCGCGTGGCAGAAACGGCAGCCGTTAGGACAGCCCCTCATGATTTCTACTGCCCCGTGGTGCTGTACGGTCTTCATGCCGGCCACCGGGAAGACCGCCGCCAGAGGCCCGGCGGAGGCAAAACCCGTGTCCACAGCCCGGCGGACGGCGGTTTTCCCCGGCATCCACACCGAAGGGTGGGAGGTCATGTGGGAAAGCAGGGCTCCCCTTCCCTCCCCTCTTTTTTTCATTTCGGCAAGTTCTTCCGTCAGGGCAAAGAAACCGCCTTCGGCCTCCCCTATCCAGAAGGCGTCAACAAAGGGCGCATAGGGCAAAGGGTTGGAAACACAGGGGCCTCCCATGATCACCAGGGGGGCCCGCCCGGTACGTTCGGAAGAGCGAAGAGGGACGCCCGATAACGAGAGGATGGCAAGAACGCCGGTGATCCCAAGCTCGTAGCCCAAGGTAAACCCCAGGATGTCCAGGTCCCGGACTCTGACGCCGGTATCAAGACAGTAGAGGGGAATCCCCTTGTCCCGAATCAGGGCCTCAAAGTCGGGCGCGGGGGCAAAAACCCTGTCGCAGGCAATTCCCGGAATTTTGTTCAGCCGATTGTAGAGTATGCGCAGGGCCTGGTTGGACATTCCAATTTCGTAGAGATCGGGAAAGGCGACGGCCATTTTGAGGGCCGCGTTCCGCATCATATCTTTTGAGGCAAGGCGGCCATATTCGCCTCCGGTATAACGGGCGGGTTTTTCGACCTCAAGCAGGTGTTTTCCCAGGGCTTCTCCGGGATCGACAAAGGCGATCCCCATTAGTGCTGGTACCGCCGCATATAAATGCTTAAAGACAGGCCTATGCCGGTCATGGCGGAGAGGAGCGCCGAACCGCCGTAGGACATGAACAGAAGGGGTATCCCGGTGATGGGCATGATCCCCATGGTCATTCCCACATTGACAAGAAAATGAAAGATATACATGGCGGAAAGTCCCGCAGTGATACAGGAACCGTAGGTGTCTGCGGCGGTCTTCATGATTCTGATTAACCTGAGGCAGATGAGCAGGAAGAGGACAAAAACGATCACGCCGCCCAAAAATCCCCATTCTTCGGAAAAAATAGAAAAAATAAAATCCGTACTCTGTTGGGGCAGGAAGCGGTAATGGCTTTGGGTGCCCTGGAGGTATCCTTTTCCCCAAAGTCCGCCGGAACCGATGGCAGTGATAGACTGGATGATGTTCCACCCCGAACCCCGGGGGTCCACATCGGGATCCAGGAAAACGATGAGCCGCATGATCTGGTAATTTTTGAGAACCTTATGTGACAAAAAGGAAGCGCCCAGGGAGAAGATCACGGTGGCGGCGCTGTAGGCTATCCAGTAAAAGTATCGCTTCTTGAACCCCAGATACCCAAAAAGGGCGATGGACAGAATCGCCGCAAAGGCCATCACGGAGGCGCCCACGAAGCGCAGGTTCATGAGAATGTCCAGGGACGGCAGGGCGTCCCTGAGAATGTAGGACTGCCAGAGGGGCAGTACCATGAGGATGACGGTCAACCCTATGCAGATCCCGAGGAAAACCACGTACCTGGTGGAAAGACCCGCGATAAAAGTCATCACCAGCAGTATTGGGATGAACACTAAAGATGTGCCGAAATCCGGCTGAATCAGGATGAGGCCCATGGGGATGAACACGATCACGCAGGACAGGATAAAGCGCATAAAAGTATTTTGGCTTCGTTTTGAAGCGTCCAAATACCGGGCAAGAAAAAGGATGGTAGTAATCTTGGCGAATTCCGAAGGCTGTATACCGAAGGAACCTATGCCAAGCCAGGCCCGGGCGCCGTTTACCTGCCGGCCAAAAATACAGGTAAAGGCCAAAAGGCCCAATGTTCCAAGATACAGGTAAATCGAAATATCGAAAAACCTGCGGTAATTGATCAGGGCCAGGACAATGGCCAAGACAAGCCCCCCGGAAGCCCAGATGATCTGTCTGATGTATTCTGTGGACACCGAATTGCCTGTAGAAGTTATACCGGAAGAATAGATGAAAAGGATCCCGAATACGGAAAGGATTATGGCCGCAAGGAGAAGCGTATAATCAAACTCAAGAAAATCTCTCAGCCTCATTATTCCCGTCGCCCCTGTATAGGCATGATGTACTGCAAACCCAGAGCGCGGACCGCTTCTTCGTAAGTTTGGCCCGCAAATATGCCCTGAAAAATGATGGCTGACGCATAGGGCGCCCACCATTCCCAGTTATTGACAGCTTCCACGATGATCGACACCACAATCTGTTCTTCGGGGTTTTCCGTTTCGTAGGGGGCGTATGCGGCAAACCATGAATGCCACTTGTTCTGGATCCCTATCTCGCCGGTCCCTGTCTTTCCCGCGATTTCCACAGCTTTAATGTTCAAGGGGAACCGGGCCGTTCCTTCACTTATCACGGACCTCATGTCCCTGCGTACCCTGGCGAAAATTTCGGGCCGGATTTCACTTTCGTGAATAACGCGCCGGGACGTTCCCTGCTCAACCGTCCCTGTAAGGGGATCCCTCACTTCTTTCAGCAAATGGGGTTGGTATATAACGCCGTCATTCACCACCATAGCTACCATGTTAGCCATTTGAATGGGAGTTACCAGGGTGTACCCCTGGCCTATGGACATATTCATGGTGTCCCCGCCCAGCCACCGTTCATGGAACCGGCGGTCCTTCCATTGAGGGGTGGGAATAAAGCCGCTGATCTCCCCCGGCAGGTCTATCCCGGAAAGCTCGCCGAAACCGAATTCCCGGGCGTAGGAAACAATGCGCTCCACCCCCAGGTAGTCCCGTCCCACATTCCAATAGTAGATGTCGCAGGATTGGGCCATGGCCTGCTGGAGGTTGAGCCTGCCATGGCCGGGTTTGCGGATATGACAGTGCCAGAGCCTGTCGCCGTAGGAGAGCTCTCCCTGGCAGTCAACCTGCTGTTCAGGAGGAAAGGCGTTCTCCGCCAGTATTCCTGTGGTCATCACAATCTTGAATGTCGAAGCCGGAGGATAGCTTGACTGTATGGCCCGGTTCAGGAAGGGTTTGTTGGGATCATCGATGAGCGCCTGATATTCGTTTCCCATACCGATACGGCTGAAAAGGTCGGGATCGTACCAGGGATACGAGACCATAGCGAGTATCTCCCCATTGGAAGGACGAGTCACCACCACCGCTCCCATACGGTTTCCCAAGGCATTTTCCGCCAGGGTCTGGATGGCACCGTCTATGGTTAGGACCAGATTTTTCCCCATTTCCGGCGGTTCCCTGAGGTAATTGACATCCTCGGCTATACGCCGTCCCCGGACATCTACGGTGCGGGTTTCCCTGCCTTTCTTACCCCGGAGGAGTTCATCGTACTGCCTTTCTATACCGGCCTTGCCTATCATGTCTCCCTGCTGATACCCCCGGTTGTAGAGCATGGTAAGTTCGTCCCTGGTAATATCCCCCACATAACCTATGATGTGGGAGAGGCTTCTTGTTTCCGGATAGTTCCGTATAGGTTTGGACTGCCAGGAAACTCCGGGCAGGGAATCCACGTTTTCCGCAAGAGAAGCAATAGCAGCGAAAGAAACGTTGGACGCAATCTCCACCGGCTGGTAAAGGTAGTAATACTGTGAAGGTATCTTGCGCTCTATTTGTTCCCGGGAAGTGTCGAGTATCCGGGCAACACGGCTTATAATATCCGTGATTTCTCCCCGGGGAACCTCCGCCGGGGTAATGCTCACCGCGAAAGAATCGGCGTTGAGCACCAGGGGCCGACTGAAGTTTCTGTCGTAGATTTCTCCTCTTTGGGCGGGAATCACCGTAGTACGCCGGGCTATATCCTGGGCCCGGGCAACATACATTTCGCCGCTTAATATCTGCATACTGAAAAGCCGAGCGGTATAACCTATAAAAATAAGAATGAATACTGTCCGCAGAATAGGTATTCTTAGATCAGACCGTTCTTCGGAGGAAGCGGAATTTTGGGGCGGAATCTGAGGCATCAGGTTTCCCTCCTGCCAATCAGCAGGGTCTTAAAAAGTTTTAAGAGCCCGAACAAAAAAGGAGCGGTAAGAGTGTTCAACAGTAATTCTACCCAAAGCACCGGCCCGGCAAGGGAATATGCGGGAACGGCCTTGGAAAAGAGCAGGTTAAGAATAAAATACAAGATCGCCTTGATTGCTGTGGCAGCCGCGCAAAGGGCCATGGGAAGGAAAACGCCGTCGAGGAAGAAGGTTCCATTCATGCGCCCTCCTGCGGCCCCTATAAGGGTACGGATGAAAGCGTTGAGGCCCAGAGGGGCGGCGGAAAGGAAGTCCAGCAGGATACCGGAAAAAAAACCCGTCAACTGCCCTGTCATGGTCCCGTTCACATAGGCGCAGAACACCAGGACCCCCAGGGCAAGATCCGGTACGGCGTGATAGACGGCCAGACGGGAAAGTAGCGTTGACTGGAGAATACCCGCGATAAGGGCAAAAACAGTACCCCAGATAACCGGTTTAGTCATCCCCTCCGCCTTCGCTTTCATTTTCGGTTTCGCGGTTTGAATTCACGTCAATGACAAAAACGTATTCCAGCCGGGAAAAATCAATGACGCTTTCCAGTTCTACATCCATGGATGTCTCGTATTCCTGGTAGAGGATGCGGCTTACCCTGCCTATATTGATCCCCGCCGGATAAACCGCGTCCACTACCCCACCGACACCGCTGGTTACAACCATGTCCCCAAAATGAATTTCCCCCCGGGCCCGCTTACTGATAAGGCGCATGAGAAGGGGATATTCGCTTTTCCCCTGGCCTTCCACAAGACCGTTGTACCGGGAAGAGAAAAACAAGGCGGGCACGAAGGCGCTTACATCGTAAATGGGCATCACGAGGCTCTCAAACTGTCCGGCCTGTACTATTTTGCCGGCAAGGGCCTGGACGCCATCCCTGAAGGCGATGACCGGCATATTATAGGCCACGCCGTCCCGCTCCCCTTTGTTAATTACCAGCGCGGAAAACAAGTTGTCCGGGTCCCTGCCTATAATTTCCGCCGGAATATGCCGGTAACTGATGATCTCGGAAAAACCGAGTTGTTCCCGCAGACGGTTGTTTTCCTGCCGTATCTCCGCAGCAGTCCGCTCAAGCTGCTCGTACCGGGTCATCCGGTTGGCAAGTTCCGCATATTCACGCCGCAGAACAGCCAACTCCCGGACGGCAAGAACGGTCCGGGCCGCAAAAGAAGAAACGCTGTGGATTCCCCCCCGGACGCCGGAAAAAAAAGAGAACCCCATGTCCCGAAAGTTGACAATAAAACTGCGGGTAGAAAAAAAGAGGAGTGAGAATGAAATAAGCGTCAGGGTAGCAAAGATTAAGGTATCGGTACTTACCCGTTTTTTTTGCTTCCACTCCCCGCCGGTCCGCATGGCCCTATCCGTTCAGGTTGTCATAGATGCTGCGGGTATTATCAAAACCTCTGGCGTTTTCAAAGTATTTCCCTGCCCCCAGGGCAACACAGTCCAGAGGCCGTTCGGCAAGAATAACCGGAACCCCGGTCTCCTTGGAAATAAGCTTGGGCAGCCCCTTGAGGAGGGAACCGCCCCCGGTCATGACTATACCTCGTTCCACAATGTCCGCAGCCAGTTCCGGCGGGGTCTGTCCCAGGGTAGTCTTAATTTCGTCTATGATCTGGGTGATGGGGTCCTTGAGGGCTTCCCGTACCTCTACGGAGTCGATCTCCAACCTCCGGGGAAGCCCGGTAATGGCATCGGTTCCCTTGATCTCCACCTTTTCGATGGTCTTGTCCGGCGAGGCGTTGCCGATTTCGATCTTGAGCCGCTCGGCGGTCTGCTCCCCTATGATGAGGTTATGGGCGTTCCGTACGTGCTTGATGATGGACTCGTCGAATTCGTCACCCCCCAGGCGTATAGCGTTGGTAACTACCATGCCCCCCAGGGAAATGACGGAAATCTCCGTGGTTCCCCCGCCTATATCGCAGATCATGTGCCCCGCCGGCTCAAAAATAGGAATGTCCGCTCCTATAGCGGCAGCCAGACTTTCTTCGATCACCATCACTTCCCGGGCCCCGGCTTTATAGGCGCTTTCTTCCACCGCCCGCTTTTCCACTTCGGTGATGCACGATGGAATCCCAATGACCATGCGGGGTTTTATGAACCGGTACCGGGGCAGCACTTTGGAAATAAAATAGCGGATCATCTTTTCCGTGGATTCCAGATCCGCGATAACCCCGTCCCGCATGGGCCGGATGGCAATGATATTCGCCGGGGTTTTCCAGAGCATACGTTTCGCCTCAGCCCCGACGGCCATGACTTT
>JAITBO010000084.1 GCA_031283505.1 Treponema sp.
CGGTATCCGGCGATGACGTTTCGCTTTGCGCTCATGGATACCCCCATTTTGACCTCCGGGAACTATTAGCTCCGGATAGTCTGCCTTGATTTGGGTTACTTTTTCAATGAGGCAACGCGTGCTATTGACACAAGTGTAATTCCTTGTATTATCAGTAATTAGTTACCATACAAGGAAATAGAATTCCAGGGAGCGGGTTCCCCGGGAGTTGAAAGTGGCGGGTTCGGGTTCCGCGTCTCTCAAATATCTATAAGTCTTGAGAACCTGTCCCAAAGCTAATTGACTGTGCGCTAAGATGTACGGTTTTGGGTCAGGTTCGATATAAAGCTATTTTTTCATATCAGTAAACCCTGAACGGAGAAGTATATATGGAACCTATCATTTTGGCGTCCGGTTCACTGCGGAGACAGGAATATTTCCGGCTTATGGGACTGCCGTTCAACATTATGCCTGCCCGGGTAGACGAGGACTACAACGAAAGCCTGAGTCCCCGGGAAGTGACCGAAGAATTGGCGGTGCGGAAGGTCAACCGGATCATCGAACTCCTCCAGGGACGGACGCCGCCCTGGATATGCGGGGCCGATACGGTCGTTTCTCTGGACGGAAAAATCTTCGGGAAACCCCCGTCCAGGGAGGATGCCCGGAATATGCTGAACGCCCTCCGAGGCCGGGAGCACGACGTGGTTACCGCAGTGGCCCTCTTTAACGGCAAGGAAAAATCCGTTGACTGCCGTTCCGTGGTCAGTACCGTGACCTTCAGTCCCTTTTCGGAGACCGAAATCGAGTGGTACCTCAATACCGGGGAATGGCAGGGGGTGGCGGGGGCCTACAAGGTGCAGGGGCTGGCATCCTGCCTTATTTCCCATATCAAGGGGTCCTACAGCTCAATCGTGGGCTTGCCAATGCACGAATTTTATGTCATGCTAGGGGAAAATGGGTATCCTTACGGGGAGCCAACCCATTCATAAAGGGGATTTCCCTTTGGGCAGTCTCCGGCGGGAACCATCTGTTAACGGGTGTTCCCGTTATTTTCCGTCTTCCTTTCGGAGGACGAGATACAGGGAAGGCGCCGCTATGACGCCCTTTTCCAAACGGAAGACGCTCTTTGGCCGGAAGCCGGAGGGGGTCATCCTCATCTGCGGAATAGGGGTTCAGGGCCGCGCGGGAGGAAAACGTGGCTGTAGTTACTATGAAAAGCCTGCTGGAATCGGGGGTGCATTTTGGTCACCAGGTAAAACGCTGGGACCCTCGGATGAAGAAGTACATCTTCGCCGAACGGAACGGCATCCATATCATCGATCTGCAAAAGACCATTCAGGCGATTAAAGACGCTTACGAAGCGGTCAGAAAAAGCGTTTCATCAGGCAAGACGGTATTGTTTGTAGGGACCAAAAAACAGGCCCAGCAGGCGATCCAAAAAGAGGCCGAACGGTGCGGTATGTTTTACATCAACAACCGCTGGCTCGGCGGTATGCTCACCAACTTTGTGACCATCAAAAAATCATTGCTCCGTCTCAAAAAATTGGAAAAGATGGAAATTGACGGAACCTTTGAAAATCTGACGAAAAAAGAAATCGCATCTTTGGGCAAAGAACGGGCGAAGCTCCAGAAGAACCTGGGGGGTATAAAAGAGATGAAGGAGCTTCCGGGCATCATCTTCATCATCGACACCCGTAAAGAAGCTATCGCTGTGGCGGAAGCCAAGCGCCAGGGCATTCCCATCGTCGCTGTGGTGGATACCAACTGTAATCCCGAAGGGATCAACTACCCCATTCCCGGAAACGACGACGCCATCCGGTCCATTACCCTCTTTACCCAGATTGTCGCCAACGCGGTAATCGAGGCGGACAACGAGGCGGGCCTCAAGATCATCGAGACCCTTGGCGACGAAAACGAAGATATGGAAGATGTCATGACCGATGTCTCCATCAAGGAAGAGGACCGGGAAATCGACATCGAATCCTATTCTTCCGGCGCGGCCTCTTCGGAGGAAGAAAAAGTCAAGGAAGCCCCCGCCGAGGATAACGACGAGCTTCCGGTGGATGTTGACAAGGTTTACGGCCAGGAATAAAAACAAAGCTTTTTAAGGAGTCAGGCAAATGGGAATCAGTGCGGAAGATGTTAAAAAACTCCGGGAGAAGACCGGAGCGGGTATGATGGAATGTAAGAACGCCTTAGTGGAAACCGGCGGGGATTTTGCCGGGGCGGAGAAGCTTTTAAAAGAAAAGGGGCTTGCGGCGGTGGAAAAACGCGCCGGACGGGCTACCAATGAGGGCAAAATTTTTGTAACGATCAAGAATAATGCGGCGGCCCTGGTGGAACTGGCCTCGGAAACGGATTTTGTGTCCAGAAACCCCGAATTCATCGCCCTGGGGGAAGCAATCGCGGACCAGGTTCTGGAAAAGGGCTATACCGGACCGAATGACGAACTGGCGGGCATGGTAACGGACCTGGCGACCAAGATCCGGGAAAACATGGGCCTCAAGCGGGTCAAGCTGGTCACGGCGGGGGACCGGGAGTACCTCGTCAAGTACATACACGGAGACGGGGCTATAGGGGTAGTGGTAAAGCTGGGCGCCGGAAATACGGAGGCCCTTCAAAAAGAGGAATTCAAGACCCTGGCCTTCAACCTGGCCCTCCATATCGCGGCTTTTAGTCCCGCAGCCCTGGACCGGGACCATATTAACGCGACGTTCCTCAACGAGCAGGAAGAGATCTTCCGCAAGCAGCTCGAAGGGGATGAAAAACTCAAAGGAAAACCCGCCAACGTGGTGGACAATATCCTCAAGGGAAAAGTGAATAAATACCTGTCGGATATTTGTCTTATGGAACAGGGGTATGTAAAGGACGAAAAATTCTCCGTGGCTCAGGTTCTTTCCAACACGGGGAAACAGCTTGGAACGACAATAAACGTGGTTGACTATGTGTACTTTAAAGTAGGAGATAGTTAATGCATAGCGTCATTTCTTCAGCCGAAGATCGGATGAAAAAAACCGTCGCCAACCTGCAAGACGGGTTTGCCTCTCTTAGAACCGGACGGGCGTCGGCTTCTTTGTTCGATAAAATAAAGGTCGATTACTACGGGGATAAGTCGCCCATCAACCAGGTGGCGAACATTTCCATCCCCGAAGCCCGGCTCATCGTGATACAGCCCTGGGACAAGGGGCTTATCGGGGAGATTGAAAAGGCCATACGGTCTTCGGAACTTTCCCTGAATCCCAGCAATGACGGAAAGGTTATCAGGATCGCTATTCCGCCCCTGACGGAGGAACGCCGGAAGGAGCTTGCCAAAATCGCCAAAAACCAGGCGGAGCAGAGCCGGGTATCTGTGAGGAACATACGGCGGGACGGCAACGACGAACTGAAAAAAATCCTCAAAACCGGGGAGCTTACGGAAGATGAAGAGAACCGGAATGCCGAGGAATTGCAAAAGCTGACCGATTCCTATATAGCGAAGATCAATCAGGTGCTGGACGAAAAAGAAAAAGAAATAATGGAAGACTGATGCCCGCTGAAAAAGTTGCGGGCAAAAAGCCCCTTCCGGAAAAAGATCCTCTTCCTCTCCACATCGGCGTTATCATGGATGGTAATGGCCGGTGGGCGGTGGGGCGGGGACAGATACGAACCCAGGGCCACCTTGAAGGGATCAAGACGGCAAAAAGAATCGTCAAGGCCGCAAGCGATATGGGTATCGCCTACCTGACCCTCTACGTCTTTTCAACGGAAAACTGGAAACGTACCGCCGAAGAAGTAGGGTTCATCATGGGGCTTGTAAAGCAGTATCTGGCGGCGGAACTGGATTTTTTCAGGCAGAACCGCATCAGGATACGTCATACCGGGGATTTCCAGGGGCTGCCCCCAGAAATCGCCGGGGAGATTCGGGAAGTATGTGAAGACACCCGGAATTTTGCGGGGCTTCAGGTCATACTGGCCCTGAATTATGGGGGCCGGGACGAGATAATCCGGGGAATAAAGCGGCTTCTGGAGGCGTCCCCTTCCGGCGGGGAGCTTACGGAAACTTCCTTCCGGCAATACCTGGACAACCCCGATGTTCCCGATCCGGACCTCATCATCAGGACCGCCGGGGAAATGCGGATCAGTAACTTCCTCCTGTGGGAAGGGGCCTATGCGGAATACCGGGTTTCGGAAAAAATGTGGCCGGATTTTACGGAAGAAGACCTGGTTTCGGCAATAGAGTGGTTCCGGGGCCGGGAACGGCGGTATGGCGGCGTAAAGAGATGAAGAAACTAATCCAACGGCTTCTTTTATTCATCATTACTTTGCCCCTCATCATGGTTGTCGTGGTGTTTCTGCCTTACCGGAACTATCTGGCCGCTAACGTCATCGTGGTTGTTCTGAGCGGCCTGGGAGCCAGCGAATTCGCCGCTATGCTGAACAAGAAAAACAACGTCATTTCCAAAGGGGAAGCCTGTATACTTGGATCCCTGGGTCCCGCCGCCTTGACGTTGACGGTGAGTTTCGGCCTTGGCTTTTATGTTTTTCCCGGCGTTCTTATGGTCGCCTTCACCTGGCTGCTTCTTTCCAGGATTTTTACTTCGCCGGACAAGTTCCGGAATTCCCTGGCTCACATCATATCGGGCTTTGCCGTCATGATTTATCCGGGTTTCTTCATGCTCTGGAACATCCTGATGACTCGTTTTCTCCAAGCGGATATGGTCATCCTGGGATTCTTTTTTATCGTGGTGGCCAGTGATTCGCTGGCTTGGGCCGTAGGTATGCTCTTGGGGGCGAACAACCGGGGGATCATACCTGCGAGCCCCAATAAAAGTGTCGCGGGCTATATCGGTGGTTTTACGGGCTCCATCCTGGTCGGCCTGGGAGCGGCATGGTTCTTCCCTGCGGCGTTTACGTCAAAGGCCATACCGTCTCTCTTGGCAGGCGGCATCCTGGGTTTTCTTTCCGCAGTGGCGGCTTCTCTGGGAGATCTGGCTGAATCGGTCATGAAGCGGGGTTCCGCCGTCAAGGATTCAGGAGAGATTATTCCCGGCAGAGGCGGGGTTCTGGATTCCATCGATTCCATAGCCATGGCGGCGCCGGTGTACTACGGTCTTTACCGGATTCTTTTTATGTAGCCGGTTTATCATTGAGTTCCATTTGGATAAAGAATGAAAAAGCGGACAGCGGTTCTTGGGGCCACCGGTTCTATCGGAAAAAGCGCCATTGACGTATTACGGGAAGGAAGGGAACGTTTCGAGGTGGTCCTTCTCTCCAGCCATACCGATATTTCCGGCCTCCTCGCCCTTTCCAGGGAGTTCCCCGTAGCGGCCCTGGTCTTGACCGGCCCGGACTCAGTTCCGGGGGTTTCGGCGCTGTCCGGAAACGTATATAGGGGAAAGGCGGGTCTGCTCCGGGCCATTGCCAGAACCGCGCCGGACCTGGTGGTGAACGGCAT
The DNA here is from genome assembly GCA_031283505.1 of Treponema sp. The sequence continues at coordinate 5,414 of JAITBO010000084.1, forward strand.
TGCCGGGGCGGCGGGACTGGAGCCGTCCCTGGCGGCCCTGGATGCTGGGGCAGACCTTGCCCTGGCGAACAAGGAAACCGTGGTCATGGCCGCCCCCCTGGTTTTCGCCCTGGCGAAAAAAAAAGGCCGCCGCATTTTGCCGGTGGACTCGGAGCATCACGCTGTTTCGAGCCTGCTGGAAGCCCACGGCAGGGAAAACGCCGGGGAGATCATCCTTACCGCATCGGGAGGGCCCTTTAGAAAGCGGAAAAGGGAAGACTTTGCCCGGATAACCCCGGAGGAAGCTCTTGCCCACCCCACCTGGAATATGGGCCCCAAAATCACCCTTGACTCGGCGACCCTGGCGAACAAGGGGCTGGAGGTGATTGAAGCGGCGGGGCTTTTCAATATGCCCCCCGGAAGCATCACCGTGGTTATACACCCTCAGAGCATCGTTCATTCCATGGTGCGCCTGAAGGACGGCGCGGTGTACGCCCAGCTTTCCCGGCCCGATATGCGGCTTCCCATTCACAACGCCCTGTATTATCCTGAATGTGCGCCCTGTTCCTGGGGACATCTGGATTTTGCCGGCTTGACCCTGGAGTTTGAGGCCCCGGATTTCGAGGCCTTCCCCATGCTTCCACTGGCCTATGAAGCCGCCAAACAGGGGGGACTCTATCCCGCAGTGTACAACGCCGCCAATGAAGCGGCGGCAACGGCATTTTTGACAAAAAAAGCCGGTTTTCTTGATATACCCCGCGTTGTTGGGTATGTTTTGAATAAAGACTGGAATACAGCCGGGGATTTTGAAAGCGTCGAAGCCCTGCAAATCATATTGGAGGCCGACAAAAAGGCCAGACAGATCGCAAATGCGTATATTTCGGAGAAAAACCTATGCTCATAGCTAAAATTGTTTTGGGATTGCTTGGACTGGGAATAGTGGTGTTCATTCATGAACTGGGACATTTTCTTGCGGCCCGCCTGGTGGGTATCGACGTGGAAGCCTTCTCCATAGGATGGGGCAAACCTATCCTCAAAAAAAAGATGGGGGATGTGGAATACCGTATCGGAATGTTCCCCATAGGGGGCTATTGCAAGATGAAAGGGGAAAACGAGTTCCAGGAAGCCTACGAAAAGATGGATCGGGAAATTCCCCAGGTAAAGGGAACCTTCTACGGGACCAGCCCTATGCGGCGTATAATCGTGTCCTTTGCCGGTCCCTTCTTCAACCTGATCTTCGCCGTTCTGGTGCTGGCGGTCATCTGGGGCGTAGGCTTTGAGGTGCATACCCTTGACAACCGCATAGTCCTGGCGTCGGACGTGAACGGCGGGGAGCGTTACCCCGCCGGCGAAGCGGGGCTCATGACCGGGGACCGGATTGTGAAAATCGGGAACGCGGTCATAACCAACTACCGGGACATACAGGAAGCCATAACGTCCAACCCGGAAAAGGACCTGGCAATAACGGTGGAACGGAACGGCGCGGTTCTGGAATTCATGGTGCGGCCCCAGCTTGACAGGAACACCGGAGCGGGAAAAATCGGGGTATACTACTGGGCCGACCCGGTGGTAGGAACGGTCTCCCCCGAAAGCCCCGCCGCCATTGCGGGCATAGAGGAAGGGGACAGGATACTCAGGGTCAATGGCCGGGATATTCCCTATACGGTAGCCTTGCTTACCATACTTCGGGATCAGCCGCCGGTATTAACGGTGGAATACGAGCGGAACGGCGGGATAAAAACCGCGGATATTGTCCTTTCCTATAAGGACGACCAGCCGGCGGATATAGGCATGGCCTACCAAACGCTTCAATACCGTACCCCTTCCTACTCGCCCTTGGGCGCCCTGGTACAAGGCGCCCGGGAAACCTGGAAGACTTTCGTCATCTCCCTAAAGAGCCTTGCCCTGCTCTTTAGGGGTATAGACCTGACCCAGGCCGTTTCCGGCCCCATACGGATCACCTATATGGTAGGGGATGTGGCCGCCGAAAGTTTTGGTCAGAGCCTGGGGGCGGGGTTAAGTTCCACAGCCAACTTTCTGGCCCTTATTTCCATTGCCCTCTGCATCATGAACCTTCTCCCCCTCCCGGTTCTTGACGGCGGCATGATCCTGCTGTTTATTATTGAAATTATCAGAGGCCATCCTTTGCGCCCCAAAACCATCTATGCTTTCCAGACCGTCGGAGTGGTTTTGATCTTCGGATTGATGATCTTCGCGGTCTTTGGGGATATACTGTTCCTGGTCCGGCACTAAAGATGGGGATATAAAACGGGATGTACCGTATATGCAAAAAAAACTTTTAGGCCGAATGTCGAGTTTATGTTGGGCGCATCGCCTTAGGAAACTTCGTTTCCATGCGGCGACCGGGCTATCCGCTTCAATTCCTCAGCCCCTTACAGGGGCTTGCGGGATTTCCGCTTCTATCCCTTGCGCGTTTTTGCGGGCAGCCGCCTCGGTAACAAAACGCAAAGTTCGGCCTTTTACTGTACGAAACATAACGCCCTCAAAGGAAATGCGATGAGGGCCCATTCCTCATGGCTCACGGCCGGTTTTATCGCGGGCTTTCTCCTGATTGCCGGGGCGTATATGCCGGCTCAGTCCCGGTCCCCCTACCCTCCCCCCGCCGGAAAACATACCGGGGCGGTAAATGCGGTGGTCTATGACGGGGAGGATCGGATTTTAAGCGCGGGAGCCGACGGCTTTGTAGGAATTTGGAACATACGGGATAATGCTGCGGAGGAACGGTTTCAGGTGAGTCCCTATTCCCTGGTTTCAATGGCTCTGCGACCGGGAGAAACCCAGGTTGCCCTTATCGAAAGTGACGGCCTGGGGCTCTACCGTATTTCGGCCTGGGATTACAGCAAAAAGCAAAGTCTTTTTATCCTTCGTTTCAGGGATCCTATCTCCTATATCACCTATTCCGCCGGGGGAAATTTCATCATTGTATCCCGGAGCGCGCGGACGGGAGTAGTGTTCATCCATCCCGAAACCGGCGGGGTGTTGCAGTCTCCGGAGAACTTTTCCGCGCCGGTTTCCTTTGCCGCCACCGGCAGGTCGGAGCGGACCATGATCTCCTATTCCCCCACAGGGATCCTCTCCTATTGGGAATTGGAGTCCGGGGAAGAAATTCGTCACTTTACCACGTCCCCCAACATCAGAACGCCCATCCTGTTCGGGAACAACCGTTTTTTCGGAGGGTTCGACAACCACGCCCTGGTGATCCTGGATGCGGTTTCGGGCAACGAAATCGTCAGGGATTCCCAGGTCCCCCGGGGTATGCTCTACCCGGCAAATCAGGAGCAGGCGGAATTCATCTGTCTGTCCGGAGGGGGCAATCCCCGAATATTGCGCTACGGTCTTAGTTCCTCCGGCGTCCTCGAAATCCACAGCAACAGAAATATCACTTTCAGCGGAAGTTCCGGAACGGTCGCAAGCACCGTCGTGGCCGGCGATGCCTTTGTTCTGGGAACCTCCGACGGCCGCGTCTGGTCCATGACCGGATATGGGACAGCCCGGGCTTTTGCCTCTACGGAACAGCTTGCGGTACGGGAAGCCGGTGCTTCGGGAAAAAATCTGGGTGTCATCACCTCCGGTAATTTCTCCGGTTTTATTCCTTTGGATTTCAACGAATTTATCGATGATGAACCCATACAGCTTGAAAATGCGGGGGGGTACACCCATATCGCCGCCGAAGCGGATTCCCGCGCACCCTACGGGACTTTCATCTTCTGGCAGCCTGAAGACAGCCGGACCGTCCCGGTGGTGCGGAAATACCCCGGCAACGACCGGCTTGCCCTGGACGGTGTTTCCCGGCAATTCCCCCTTCGCTCCGCCGCCATCCTGGGCGCCAAGGCCCTGTTTCTGGATTCAGTAGGAAACATTACGGTAGTCTCCCTGGATACCGGGACCGTTCTCTTCTCTTTTTCCGCAGCCGGCGCCCTGGACGCCGCTTTCATGGACGGACGGAACATCGTCATAGGCCGGAGCGCCGTTTTGGGAAATACCCCTTTCCTCAAGGTGGATATCACAACCGGCGAAACCGTACCCCTGGCATATCCCGCCGCCATAGGCGCCCGCATCTATCGGGGCGAAAGCGACGCCCTCTATGGCGCGGCCGTAACGGTCGGAATGGGCAATGTCCGGACCGGTATACTCCGCCTGAATTCCGCCGACCCGTCCCAATCAACTAATCTGGTTGAATATCAGGGCGAAGACACGGCCTTCGCCATCGCGGAAAGCGGCGGAGTCCTGGCTTCCACCATAGGCGGGGATGGGGTGACCCTTTATGGCGCCCTGGGCCTCACCGCCTTTGAACGGAGCCCCGGCCTGCCCTTGCGTCTCATCAATGGGGGGAGCCGGTTCGTCACCCTTGACGCCGGTGGCAACGTCTGTTGGCACGACAACCAAACCGGAGAATTGCTGGCCCTTCTGCGGTTCTACTCAAACGAATGGGTTCTAGAACAGAAAGACGGCCAAATAAAAAAGGGAAGAATCCTCTACTATGTTCCATCTGCATTATAGAGTAAACAGCGGGTTTGCGGCAGACTGCGCGTTGACTCATGAAAAATGTTACCGAAAAAGGGTCATGCCTCAAATTGAAAATGTTACCCAAATTATACTAAGGGCGCTCGAAGGAGGGCGTCCGAATGGGGTTAAACATGAAAGAA
>JAITBO010000095.1 GCA_031283505.1 Treponema sp.
AGTGTGCATATCCAGCCTCATTTGTCCCGCCTTACTGGGGGACTATTTTATATTTGGGCTAGATTTTTAGTTATTAGGCATCCGCTTTTTCGACTAGGTTTTATTTTTAGGCATCACGGTGGCCTGTTAGAAAGACCGGCAATTTTTTTCAGGGTGGGAGTAAGCACCATAAAGGGGAACGCGCAAGGGATAGGAGCGGTATAAAGTTTTGACAGGCGTTCCGCCTGTCAAAACTTTATTTAAGCGGATAGCCCGGTCCAGCCGCAGGCTGGATGCGCCCAAATTCTTATCAAAAAAAAGTTCTAATGGTTAAATTACCGGTCCTGCCCGGTTTTGCGGTAAACGCCGATATAATCGGCGAAGGAGGCCAGCGCAAAAACCACGGAGATGACGAATATGACAACGGCGGAGAGACGGAGGGTGGCGTAGACGCGGCTGTCCAGTCCCAGGCGCTCCGCACAGGAGGCCAGGAGGGCGGCGGCGCCGACAATCATATAGGTGACGGCTTTGATTTTGCCCCCTTTACGGGCGCCCATGGCGATACCTTTCTTCATCATCAGGATGCGGACAAAGAGAATGCCGAATTCCCGGTACAGGACCACCAGCAGGAGCGCCGCAGGCAGGATGCCGTCCAGGACAAAACAAAGGAAGTAGCTTATGCGGACCAGAACATCCGCAAAGGGATCAAAAAGTTTGCCGAAATCGCTTACCTCCCCGCGTTTCCGGGCGATCCTGCCGTCAAGCAGGTCCGTGATTTCGGAGACGATGAACAAGGCCCATAGTGCGGAGACGGTCAGGGGCTGACTGCCCATAAGGGGCGGCAGAAGGTAAATGGCAAAAAAAACCGGGGCCAGAATCAGCCTGATAGAGGTTATTTTATCGGCAATGGTCATGGACTAAGTATAGATACGGAGCCCTCCTTCGTCAACGAAGAGAGAAGGCGGCCTCGCGTTTACAGTCCGTACAAATCCGTATACTTTGTCTCGATGTACTCCAGGAAGGGAGAAACCGAGAGCTTCTCCCCAGTAACCTTGAAAAGCAGGTCCGCAGGGTCAAGCCGGCGGCCCCAGGTATAGATGTTTTTCCGTAGCCATTGGCGTATGGCCGCAAAGCTGCCGCAAGCTATATCGGCCTCGTAGTCCGGCAGGTCCTGCCGCAGCTTTTTTAAAAACTGAAGACCGTAGAGGTTGCCCAGGGCGTAGCTGGGGAAATAGCCGAAAGACCCCATGGACCAGTGGACATCCTGAAGGACCCCCTCGGCGTCGGTTTCGGGTTCTATGCCCAAAAGTTCCTTCATGGAGCGCCGCCATGCACGGGGAAGGTCCTCTACGGCAAGGTCCCCGGAAAAGAGACGCCGTTCCAGTTCAAAGCGGAGGATGATGTGGAGACTGTAGCTCAACTCATCGGCTTCAATGCGGATAAGGGAGGGGCCGGCCCGGTTTACGGCCCGGTAAAAGACGTCCGTGGCGACCTGCCCGAGTTGTTCGGGGAAAAGGGCCTTGAGACGGGGGAACTGGTACTCCCAAAAGGCGCGGCTTCTGCCAAAGACGTTTTCCCACAGCCGCGACTGGGACTCGTGTATGCCCATGGAGACCCCTTCGGCCAGGCAGGTTCCCCGGAGGTCCGGGTTGACATCCAACTCGTAAAAGGCATGGCCCGACTCGTGGATTGTGGAAAAAATGGAGGAAAGGACATTGCCCTCGATATAACGGGTGGTGATGCGGACATCGTTAAAGCCCAGGGTAGTGGTAAAAGGATGGGCGCTCGTGTCCAGGCGGCCCCGGCGGAGGTCAAAGCCCAGGCTTTCCATAAGGGTCCGGCTGTACAGGGCCTGCCGTTCCGTATCATAGGACAGGTTCAGAAAGGAACAGTCCGCTTCCGGGCAAGAGGCGGTTTTGGCACTTATCCGTTTGAGCAGGGCCGAAAGTTGTTCCCTGAGGGGGCCGAAAAGCCGGGCGATTTCTTCGGCGGCGATTCCCGGCTCGTGGGCGTCCAGGAGGCCGTCGTAGACGGCGCCGCCTGTGAAGCCCCAGTATTCGGCACGCTTGCGGGCGAAATCGACCATTGTCCCAAGATAGGGGACAAAGGCGGCAAAATCGTTTTTACGCCGGGCTTTCACCCAAGCGGCCTGGGACAGGCTTTCGGCCCGGGCTGCGGCGGCGGCAAAGCCGGGAGGGAGCTTTACGGCCCGGTCATAACGGCGGCGCAACACCCGGCAAAAGTCCCGCTCCACCGGGGGAAGCGCCTCGTCACCCGACGGGTTTTCCGCAGTGGAACCCAGGTTCTCAAGGAGCCGCCCTATTTTGGGGTCTCCAGCCCGCTCGTTGGCGAGGCCCTCAATAAGGGCAAGTTGATCCGCCCGCTCTTCAACACCCTCCGGCGGCAGGTTCGTCTCCTGATCCCATTGGAGAATAGCCGCCGTCTTTTCCAAAAAACAACAGTCCCCATCAATGGCATGGAGCTGCCTGAGAGATTCGTCGGTTTTCATACCTTCAGTTCTACAAAATTAACGGCAGAATCTCAAGGCGTCACGCTGTATTCCTGGACCACCTGAATTTCGGAATTGATCGTGCCGGAAGGAGCCGCTTCCCTGGCAGCGCTAACCGCAGCTTCCACAAGGGACTGGGAGTTGGCGACCCCGTAGAGGGTTACGATTTTTTCTGCCACGGAAGCTTCCAGGAAATGAATGGGGATTTCTTTTTTGTAGAGGATGTGATGAACCACCTGCTGGCCCAGGATCAGCTCTTTAAGGCGCGCCGTATTCTGAATTTCCACCTCGGACGTGATCACATGATCCCGGTGGAATTTGATGATCTCCGCAGCCGCCGAAGGATGAAGGAACCCGGTATTCAGGATAAGGTGATAATTGGAGGACTCTTTCCATTCAATATCAAAGAAATAGCGGTGGAAACCCATACGATCCCGGTCGCTCTGGTCTATGATCTGCCGGGCGCGTTTATCATCGCAGTGGAAATAACTCTTGACCCGCTCACAGCGGATTCCTCCGGGAGCTACCAAAAAGACGGCCAATACTCCGGGAATATCCCGGAAAACCGCACTGGCCCCCCGGCCTATGAAGATACACCCCCCCTCAGCCGCCTCGGTCAACATGGCGGTTTTCAGATAGTGAAGATAATCATCCCGGTCCTGGGACAGAGACGCCCAGAACGAAGGCTTCCGCTCGTCGTATTTCTCAAATTTCCGGCCCACAACCCCATAAGATTTGATCCGTTCTTCCAGGCTATGCTTGTCAATGAAGCGGTAACCCAAAAGTTTTGCCAGTTCCTGGGCAGTTTCATCGCCCATCGCCGCCAGTTCACGGGAAATAGTTATGATCGCCATGAATACCTCCTTGAATGACTCTCCCCGCCTCAACGGACGGGATATAGACTTGTAATCATGTCATTAACCGACGCCATTTTAGGGCCGGTCTTTAACACACGCTCAACCTCTTTAAGCATAATCCGCCTGAAGGGACTTGTCAAAAAAAAAGATACAAGAGATTGTTTAATTTATGAAAGATCGCCATTTAATCTGGAATGAAAAAAGCCGGAAGGACCTGTTCAAAAACAGGATTTTTACGATACAAGAGCGGGTTTGCCTTTCTCCCACAGGGGAGGAAGGGACGTTTTCGGTCATGGATTGTCCGGATTGGGCCATCGTGATCCCCCGGCTGGACGCGCCTGCGGGAAAGGAGAAAGCCGGGGACTGCTTTGTCATGGTCCGCCAGTGGCGGCACGGGTCCCGAACATTGAGCCTGGAGTTCCCCGGCGGCGTATGCGAGGCGGGGGAAGAGCCGGAAGCGGCGGCGGAACGAGAACTGCTGGAAGAGACCGCTTACGCGCCGGGACGTATCCTGAAGCTGGGGGAGATGAACCCCAATCCGGCGATCATGACCAACAGGGTTCACTTCTTTTTGGCCGAAGACCTGCGGGATACGGGGAGCCGGAACCTGGACGCCGATGAATATGTTGACGTGGAAATCGTTCCGGCGGCTGAGGTGATCCGGGACATGGGAAAACCGCCCTACTTTCACTCCCTTATGGCTGCGGCGCTGATGCTGTACCTGCGGACCGAAACAGGAAGCTAAAAACGGACGGCGCGGGATTCTGACATCCCGCTCCCGCCTTTCCCGCTATTGCAACGGGTCGTATTTCTTGGAGGAATCCCACATACCCTGCCGGGTTTCTCCCCGGATGCCGGGAATGTCCAGAACCATACCGGGGTGGATCAGATCGGGGTTGTCAGGCTTGGGGAGACGCAGCCGGTTTGCCTCGTAGATAAGGCGCCACTTGGTGGGGTCGCCGTATGCCCAGGACTGTCCCGCGATGTTCCAAAAGCAGTCTTTGGAAACGGCCCAGGGACGGACGGTGTATTGAGCGGGCAGGAAGATTTTTTCCTCAGCAGGAGGAGCCGCCGGAGCAACGGAAGGGGCTGCCGGGGGAGGCGCCTGAACATTGGCCAGGGCGATGAGAACCTGCTTTGCGGCCTCGACAGCTTCGTCCCAGTGTTCCGCCGAACGTTCGTCTACCGCCTGGGTGTAGAAAGTTTGAGCTTGGGTAAATTCGTCGGGATAGCGGACGGGAGCGTCCACCGAGGCAGCCCAGTCAAGGCGGGAACGGGCAGCTTTAATGGCGTCATTGGCCGCCTTGATTTTAAGCTGGAGGGCGACATATTCATCCGACAACCGGGCGTTCTCTATCGCCTCCGCCGCGTATTCGGCGGAAGCATCGTAATCTCCATAGTCGTAGGTCTCCCGGGCCAGCCTGGTCAGCCGCACGCTTTCCAGGTAATATTTGTTGTTGCGGATATTGGCGGGTATTACCGGGGCCGGGGTGTCTGAACCTGCTGAGGCGGCCAGGGCAACCAAAGAAGCGAAGTCAATACGTTCTGTACCGTCTTCGGCAAATATTCCAAAAATTCCTATTAGTATTAGTAATACAAGGGCTATACTCCTGTTCATTCGTTGTCTCCTTCCAAAACCGCTTCCGCTCTCCGGGCCGTTTCGTCACTGGCGGTAGCTTTCGTTTCAGCTTCCCGTATAGCTTCCTCGGCTATACGACGCTTTTCGGCAGCGGTTCCCGCCGCAGAGGCAAATAAGAATTCAGACTGAAAATAGAGTTCCGCCGCCTCCGGGTAACGCTGCTCCCGGAACGAAATCCCCGCCCTGTCATACAAAGTCTGAGCGGCTCCGTATTCATCCTTAACCGCAACATTTGCCTTGAGATCCAGGGCAACCTGACGCTCCGCAACGGCGGCCGCCTGGCGTTCGGTGGCATAGGTCTTCCAGCCGGTCCCCAATACTGTGTTGTACCCCTTTTGGGCTTCTTCCGCCTGGTGGAGTACGGTCTTTATATCCTCTCCACCGCCGGACAGTGCGTCATACCCATCAATGGCGGCCAAGGCAGATGCGGTAGCGGAGTCATAGCCGGCGGGATCGTATTTTTTGAACCCATAGTCCTCAATTTCCCGCCACACGGTATAGGTTTCGGCGCCTGTCTTTAGAAGCCGGAACATATCCAGCGACAGATGACCGGCATCGGCGGCGGCATAATAGTCTTGCGCCTCATACAATCCCAGGGCCTTATCAACGGTATTATCCGCCGCATCAAGGCGTTCCGGCGAGAGGCCGGCTATACCCGCATCCAGAGCCGCCGCCCGCTCTTTGCGTATCTCGTCTTCCAGGGCTTTTGCGTATTGGGGCAGAGCTTTGTTGAAGGTCTCGTCGAAAGCCGCCGCCGCCTGTTCATAACGGGCAACGGATTCCTTTGTACTTCTCAGGGTATCGGTTTTCTCCTGTTCTCCGGCCCCGGTATACTGAGCCTCCGCAGCCTCCCAGTCCCCGGCGGCGTACTCAGGACCGCCGAAATCGGAGGCCCGTTTTCGGGCTTCTTCCGCCTGTGTTTTAGCCACTGCCAGGGAATCCAGAGCCGCCTGATCCGGCGGTCCCTGGTTAGGGTCCGGGGCGGGCGCAGGAGGCTGAACCGCAACCGGCGCGGGTTCCGGCGGCGGAGCTTCTTCCGCAGGGGGAGGGGCGCTCTTGCAGGAGATTCCCGCCATTATAATCAACAATCCGAAAAAACTAGTTATAACATTTATTTTCTTCATAGGCCTATCCTTTTTGACGTTCTAATGTAGTCTAAACCTCTATGACCCTTAAAAATTACAAGGCTCAATACTCTATTATAACTGAATTTTCCGGAATTAGCTATTAAAAATTCCGGAAAGGGGTTCTCATAGCCCTATAAAAAAGCCGCCGTCCCATGTTTGGGGGCGGCGGCTTTTTGGGCGTTACCGGGAGTTGTTACCAGCCGGAATGTGCGCCACTAGTAGGTTGATTAAGTTAAAAGTAATGCTATAAGATACCCTTACCCAGAGGAGGGGAAAGAAAAATGCGAAGGAAGACCTATCAGGTACATTTAACGGCGGAAGAAAAGAAGCGGTTAGAGGATATCGTAAGCAAAGGAGTACATCCGGCACGGCAAGTACGGCGTGCGCGTATTTTATTGTTACTGAATGAGGGAGAAGCGGTCAAGGTGCCGGTGATTTAGCCAGAGAATAGATTTGAAAATACCAGAGAATAGGCGGGATTTTGGGGAATTTGGCGGGATTTATTGGGAGGCCCGATTGTAAAGGGCTTGCTTATTGTGTAATGCGAAATCGGTTGCGTATTTCATGCAGCAAGAGCCTCCACCATAGCCCCGGAAAGGCGGAGAATTTCTCCATACCCGGCCAGACTCTCAAGCCACACGGGAGGGATGGCCTTTATTCCATAGGCAAGCCCAGCCACAGCGCCGGTCACCGCCGCTGTGGTGTCGGTGTCTTCACCCAGATTGACGGCCCTTCAGTACCGCGTCCCGGTAGCTGTCTGTGGTCAGGAAGCACCAGAAGGCCGCTTCCAGAGTGTCAATGACAAAGCCGCCGCTCCTTATGCCGAATTCCGGCAGGGCACTTATGTCAGATTGCAGAATCCGGGCAAACTTCCCCAGGGTATCAGCCTCAATGCAGGGATTCCCGTCTGAAAAATTACTACATAGTTCCACATAGGCGGCCCTCTTTTCCATGCCAAGGGCAAGTTTCCGCAGATATTCAAGGTAAATGTGACACGCCGCCACAGACCAGGAGTGAGCGTGTGTTATGGATGAGGCGGTTTTTGTGATTTGGAAGCGTTCCGCCTCCGGCTTATCGGTCAGGTAAAACACGAGCGGCGCTATCCGCATGAGGCTGCCGTTGCCGTTTTCGTTCACCCCGGCGCATCCTGCCTTTTCCGGGGCAACTCCCGCCTTGAGGCGGTTAATGGCCTTGGCGGTCGATATGCCGATGTCAAACAACTCGCCGTGAGCCGTAAAAGCCCCCTCGTCATACCACTTTAGGAAATTCCGGGCTATACCGTCCGGGGCAAAGCCGCGTGAAAGGGAATCCGCCAGGCACAGGGTGAGCGAGGTATCATCAGACCAGGTTCCGGGCGGCTGGTTGTAGGTTCCGTAGCCCTGCATACCGCTCACCTGGAAACTGCCCCGTGGCCGGAATTCGACCGGAACGCCCAACGCATCACCCACGGCAACGCCGAAAAGGAGAGAAGATGCCGCTATTTTTCGGCTTTTGGGGGTCATGTTACCGTTCATAGGATTTTCTCGTAGTGTTCACAATCACCATGTTCCCAAAGAATTTCATGCGGTTTATACTCCGGTTCCTCGAAAATCTGACAATTACTTCGTGTATACCGCTCGTGCGCCTCACCTTCAATAGTAACAGGAGGCATTTGGAACATACAGGTTTTACAGATAATATCTTTTGATATGGTCAACCCGCCCATCATTTCTCTTTCCCAGCGCGGTCTTTTTTCACTCATTTTCTCATCCTCCGTTAATCCGGGAAACGACCTCAAGGTCAAAGTAGGTGCTGTTTCCTTTCTTCTCAACCTTAACAACTCTGAAAGTTGTTCCACGCTGGATAATCGTTTCGTCCTCATGCCCGAAACCCGCCTGTTTTGCTATGCCATCCCAGTTCAGATCAGAGCCACGCCCATACGCAGAGAATGGCTCGGCATACATCATCTTTGTCCCTTTAGGACAGTAGATGTTAAAAATGTACCCACTGAAACCTTGGCCTTTTGCGCTCCCACAGGAAACAAAGCCCGGATCGGTAATTTCCTTCTTGCCCCCTTGATAAGCAAGTTTTCGAGGGTACTTTGGGACTTTAATGCGCTCTCCGGTATGTCCAGAAATTTTGCCGCACCCTGTGAAGTTTCCACGCCGCGCTGTAACCAGATGTCAACGTCATACGATGATTTATCAATAAGGCTGGTCATTTTTTTAATGGCGCTGGCCCTGCCTTCGGCATCCAGGTCAACCTTGCCTATACCTTTGAAGTTGCTCCAGCTACCGTCATAGCCCCGCAGGGGACGGTTAAAACCACC
>JAITBO010000127.1 GCA_031283505.1 Treponema sp.
AGTTTTTGGAGGCGCGCCGGGAGACGGACGCGGTGAAGAAGAGAGGCTTGGCAGCCGGGGCCGTCTGGCCGGCTGTGGCGGCGTTGCTGATGGCGGCGGTACTGGCGTTGACGGCCTGCAACCTCCTGACAGGCGGCGATGACGAGGACGCCGACATAACCGGAACATATACGGGCCGGATAGACGGCGATTCCGTTACATTAACAGTAACCGCTGGCGGCTGGACACTGACAGTTCCCGATAAAAACGTTACTGTGACCGGAACGTACACGATGGATGGCAATACTGCCACCCTGCGGTCCGAACCCGGCCCAATAACCATAAACGGTACTGCCGTCCTGAAGGGCGATACTCTGACAGTTACGCTCTATGATGATTCGGGTTCGGAAACGTTTACCTTCACAAAGGGCGGCGGCGATCCCGGCGGCAAGGATGACGATGATGACGATGACATAACCGGAACATATACGGGTTGGATAGACGATCCCGCTGTATTAACAGTAACCGCTGGCGGCTGGACACTGGCGGTTACCGGTAAAAGTGATCAGACCGGAACGTACACGATGGACGGCAAGACTGCCACCCTGCGGTCCGGAACCGGCGCAACAATCGGTACTGCCGTCCTCGTGAAGAGCGATGCTCTGAAAGTTACGCTCACTGCGGCTTCGGGTTATCCGGCGAGAAACTATACCTTCACAAAGAGCTCCGGCCCCGTCAGCCCCGATGACGATGACGAAAGTACATTGACGGGTGAGATAAACGGCGATCCCGCTGCATTAACAGTAACCGATGACGGCTGGACACTGGCGGTTACCGGTAAAGGTTCTCTGACCGGAACGTACACGCTGGACGGCGATACTGCCACCCTGCTGAACGGAACCGGAACAATAATCGGTACTGCCGTCTCGAACGACGATAGTACTGTGACAGTTACGCTCAATGCGGCTTCGGGTTATCCGGGAACGTATACCTTCACAGGACAGACCCCCAGCGATGTCGAAAACGAAAGCGGCGGCAAGGGAAACGGCGGCGGTGAAGGCGAAACCGAAGGCACCCCCATCGCAGACGGTAACGGCGGCGGTGAAGGCGAAACCGACGGCCCCGGCATCGAACCCGAACCCGAAGGCCCCGTCGCCGGCGGTGAAGACGGTGACGGCGGCGGTAACTACGGTGACGGCGGCGGTAACTACGGCGGCGGCGGCGGTAACTACGGCGGCGGCGGCGGAACCGAAGGCAAAGACCCCAGCATCGAAGACGGTAACGGCGGCGGTAACTACGGCGAAGAAGGCCCCGGCATCGAACCCGTACCCGAAGACCACGTCGCCGGCGGTGAAGACGGTGACGGCGGCGGTAACTACGGCGAAGGCCCCGGCGGCGAGATAGCCCGGGGCAGCACAGGGGAGTGCGCGTGGGTCCTCACCGCCGATAGCGGGAACTTCACCCTCACCATTAGCGGCAACGGCGCCATGAAGTATGATAACGTTGACCCGCCTTGGGATAACTACCGTAATTCGATAAAGACCATAGTCATAGAGGACGGTGTAACCGCTATTAGCGACCCTGCTTTTGGCGGCTATACCGGCTTGACCACCCTCACCATCGGCAACTCGGTGGAAACTATCGGCTATGGCGCTATTAGCAAATGCTTTCGCTTGACCACCCTCATTATCCCCGACTCGGTGAAAACTATCGGCAAGTTTGCTTTTGGCGGCTGCTCCGGCTTGACCACCCTCACCATCGGCAACTCGGTGAAAACTATCGGCGATAGCGCTTTTCGGGACTGCTCCGGCTTGACCACCCTCACTATCCCCAACTCGGTGGAAACTATCGGCGAGTGGGCTTTTGATGGCTGCACCGGCTTGACGGAGGTAACCAACCTGAACCCCACGCCGCAAAGCATCGACTATTCCGTATTTGAAAATGTTGATTTTAAAAACATCACCTTAAAGGTACCGTCAGGCTCAGTGGCTGCCTATAAAAAGGCGGATGCGTGGAAGGATTTCAAAACAATAGAAGGCATTAAGTAGCTTGCGCAACATCCGCCGTCCATGCCGGATGTTGCGCTGGGAGTTTGCTCCGCAAACTCCACCCCTCCGCAAGCGGAGGGTCTGGATACAGCGGCATCCATGCCGCCTAAAGTATCCGCCGTCCATGCCGGATGTTGCGCTGGGAGTTTGCACCGCAAACTCCACCCCTCCGGCTTTGCCGGAGGGCTTGGACACACCGCCATCCATGGCGGGGGAAAATCCGCCGTCCATGCCGGATTTTCCAATGGGAGTTTGCTCCGCAAACTCCACCCCTCCGGCTTTGCCGGAGGGCTTGGATACACCGCCTTCCATGGCGGGGGAAAATCCGCCGTCCGTGCCGTATGTTGCGCTGGGAGTTTGCTCCGCAAACTCCACCCCTCCGGCTTTGCCGGAGGGTCTGGATACACCGCCATCCATGACGGGGGAAAATCCGCCGTCCATGCCGGATGTTGCGCTGGGAGTTTGCTCCGCAAACTCCACCCCTCCGCCTATAGCGGAGGGTAATGAAACCACCGCCATCCCCGGCGGCCCCGCCCGGCCCGGTTATCGCTTGACAGGATTCTCTCCCTAGTTTGATACCCCGCGCCGTATTCCATATTCCGAATTGAAGTTCCTCAATATAGCCGTTGACAATAGGGGATTTGCAGAATTCCGCGAAACACAGGGGACGGCCGCCGCGCAGCAACCGGTTACGGGAACACTTCCACGGGGATGGCCGTTCCTATGACCGTCCGCAGCGCCGCCGCCCGCTTCTCCAGAACAGCCTCGGGCAGGGCTTCCGCCAGGGGGTCTTGAGGAGCGGGCCGGGCCTTGCCGTAGATCTGCACCGCCCGGATGCCGGGCCGCCGGCCCGGACCGCCGCCGCTCTCGGCCAGTTCCGCCGCCAGACAGACCCAGGCCGCTTCCTCCTCCGGCGGGGGCGGCCTGCCCCCTACGGCGCAGACCATGGTCTGCAAGGTTACCGGCGCAAGGCCCGCGAATTGCCGGATGCCCCGGATAAGCGCGTCAAAGGGAACGGCGGACCGGTCCATCGCTTTGTACCAGTCCGGACTTCCGGCGTCAAGCTTGAGCCAGATATTCAGCTTCATGGGACCCGAAGCGGCCTCCCTCATAAAAGCGAAAGTTTCGTCATTCAAAAGCCCTGTACCGTTGGTGATGACCACCAGGACCGCTTCGGGGATCGCAATGTCCCTGATCCGTCCCGCCGCTTCCAGAGCCTGCCGGAAGTCCGGGGAGATGGAAGGTTCCCCGTTCCCCGAAAAGCAGACATCCCGCACGGGAATCCCCCGGTCCGCCGCGTCCGCCAGAACATCCCGGAGGGCTTCTTCCATGACCGGAAGAGAAAAGCGTATGTCTGTCTGAAAGGGAAACACCTCGCAGTAGGGACAGTCGAAAGAACAGACCTTGCGGTCCGGGAAGAGGTTGATCCCCACGGAGAGGCCCCTGGAACGCCGGGAATAGACCGGATAAACGATGGCCCCCCCTTCCCTACCCCGGTGGTTTTCGACCGGCCCCGCGCTGAACTCTTTCATTCAGGCCCTCGCCGCCGCTGCCGCCGCGTGGCCGGCAAGCCCTTCCGCCCAGGCTATCCGTTCCGCCGCAAGGCGCGCCGCGTCGAAGCCGGAACCGGAGCCGCAGCGGAGGCTCGTCGGAGTCTTGAGGAAGTGGCGCACCGAAAGGCCGGCGGAAAACCGGGCGCTTCCGGAAGTGGGCAGAGTGTGGTTGATCCCCGCCGAATAATCCCCCAGGACTTCTGCGGCCCGGCTCCCCACAAAGAGGGAACCGTAGTTTCTGAGAAGGGGAATCCAGGAATCCGGGTCCTCTACCTGGAGTTCCAGATGTTCCGGAGCTATGGCGTTGGCGATACGGACTGCTTCTTTCATGGACTTGTAGATGACGATGAGCCCCCCCGCATCCAGGGAAGCCCGGGCAACGGCGGCGTCCGGCAAGGCGGCAAGCTGCTTTTCCACAGCCGCCGCGACCCGTTTTGCCATGTCCCGGTCCGGAAGAAGGGCCCGCGCTCGTGCATCCGGGTCGTGTTCCGCCTGGGCCAGGAGGTCCGCCGCAATGATGTCTTCGGGAACGGCGGCCAGGCCGGGGTCCTGGCCGCAGGCGATGATCAGCACATCTGTGGGGCCGGCGATAAAGTCTATGCCTGTTTCCCCAAAGAGGAGGCGTTTGGCGGCGGCTACATACTTGTTGCCCGGCCCGGCTATTACATCAACACGAGGGATGATCCCCGCGCCCAAGGCCAGAGCCGCCACAGCCTGAGCGCCGCCTATGGCGAAAATACGCCGCACCCCCGCAAGATACGCGGCGGCCAGAATGCGCCGGTCCGGAAAGCCGTCCGCTCCGGGCGGGGAGGCCAGGATCACCTCCCCTACCCCGGCGGCCAGGGCGGGAATGACCCCCATGAGTACCGACGAAACCAGAGGGAAGCGTCCGCCGGGGGCGTAGATTCCGGCCCGATCCACCGGGATGACCCGCTGGCCGGTAAAAAGGCCGGGGGCCATCTCGAACTCAAAATCGACAAACTGGGCTCGCTGGCGTTCGGCAAATTCCCTGATGTTCCGGGCGGCGAATTCCAGGGCCCCGGCAAGTTCCGGCTCGTCGTTTTTCAGGGCCCGGTAAGCGGCTTTGGCGGTTTCCGGGGGAACTTCGGGGTTTTCGGGGGCGCTCCGGTCATATCGGGCGGAAAATTCCCGTACCGCCTTGCCGCCGTCCCGCCGTACCCCGGCGATGACTTCCCTGACTGCGGCAACGACCGCTTCGTCTTCTTCCTGAACCTTCAGGGACTGCCAGTATGCGTCAAATTCGGCGGCGTCGATAATCTTCATTTGTGTCCTCCGCGGCACGGGCGAGGGGGGTACGGCGCAACCGTGTGCGCCGCAGGGGGGAGACTTCCCCCCCTTAACTCTGCCTTAACTCTTTGCAGACTTCCAGAAAGCGATCCATCTCGCTGTCGGTCCCTATGCTCACCCGTAAAAAACCGGAAATCCCCGGTTTATTGAAATGCCTCACCAAAATGCCCTGTTTCCGCAGACCGGCGAGGAGTTCCGCCCCGGATTTACCGGGATACCGGGTAAAGACGAAATTCGTCCGGGATGGCAGCGTCTCAAAGCCCAGGGCCGCAAGGGAGGCGGTGACCCGTTCCCGCGTGGCGATTATCCGGCGGGTGGTTTCGCCGTAATAGGCGGCGTCGGACAGAGCGGCGGCGGCTCCGGCCTGGGCAAGGCGGTCTACAGGGTAGGAGTTGAAGGAATCCCGCATACGGCGGAGTCCGTCGATCAGTTCCTCCTGACCTATGGCAAAGCCCGCCCGCAGGCCGGCCAGTCCCCCCACTTTGGACAGGGTATGGACCGTAAGAAGGTTCGGGTATCGGTCTATATAGGGTGTGACGGAAACGGTCCCGGAGAAAACGCTGCCGGTGAAGGCGCCGTAGGCTTCGTCAACCACCACTATCCTGCCGGCCCCGGCCTGGTATTCCACGATGGAAAGTATCCCGGCGGGTTCCTGGGCTATTCCCGTGGGGGCGTTGGGGTTGGCCAGGACCACTCCCCCGGCGGGGGCCAGGTAGTCTTCCGGGTTGACGGAAAAATCTTTACGCAAAGGGACGGTACGGAAGGGGACCCCCCAAAGGTTGGCGTAGACTTCGTAAAAGCTGTAGGTGACATCCGGAAAAAGAACGGGATCGGTGGCGGGTCCGGCCTCAAAGAACGCGCCGAATATAAAGGCCAGAATCTCATCGGAGCCGTTCCCCGCAAAAACCTGCTCCGGCTTGACATGGTAAGCGGCGGCGGCGGCTTCCCGGATTGCCCGGCTTTCCAGGTCCGGGTAGAGTTTGAGCTTCTCCCCGACGGCTTTTCGTATGACTTCCAGGGCCAGGGGC
Organism: Treponema sp.; assembly: GCA_031283505.1. Next base: position 5,917 of record JAITBO010000127.1, read on the forward strand.
GACGGGGGATAAGGGTTTTCGTTGGTATTAAGCTTGGCAATAATCCGGTCTCCGGGCTGTTCGCCGGGGACATAGGGGCTCAGGGTCCTGACCCGGCTGTTCCAGTAACTACTCATAAGTACCTCCTACTTTTTATGACGGCGATCAAGCTCGTCCAGGACCTCAGCCGCCGTAACGCTTTCTTTGGTCATAAGGACGGTAAGAAAATAGAGGAGATCCGCAGCTTCCCAGACCACCTCGCCATGGGTTTTGGCGGCGCAGACTTCTCCGGCTTCTTCCATAATTTTTTCCCGGACCAGGCTGTTGTCCAGGGCGGCGGTGTATGATCCGGGGGTGGGATTGTTGAACCGATCCGCGATTATAGCCTGAAGGAATTCCCAGGTGTAACGCCGTTCGCCGCCGAAACAGGACCACCCCCCGGTATGGCAGACGGGTCCGGCGGGTTCCACCACCGCAAGAAGGGCGTCCCGGTCGCAGTCGGCCCGGAGGCGCAGAAGGCGCAGGGTGTTGCCGGAGGTTTCGCCCTTCATCCAGAGGCGGTTCCGGGTGCGGCTGTGAAAGCAGAGGTTCCCCCGTTTGAAGGTTTCGGCAATGGCTTCGGGGCCGGCAAAGCCGGTCATCAGGACCTGACCGTCCGGGGACTGGGCAATGACCGGAAGGAGGGGGACTCCTGTTCCCGGCATAGCTTTCTTCCAGTTCAGGGAACGGATGAAGGCATCGGCCAGGGTGATTTTGCCGGTATATAGGGCCATGCCGAGTTGGACATCACAGCCCAGTGCGGCTATGGCTTCTATTTCTTCCAGGGCGGACACGCCGCCGGCCACGGTGACGGCGCAGGAAACCGTTTCCCTAAGCCTTTTTACCCGCTCCATGTCTATGCCCGTCATGGTTCCTTCCCGTTCAACGCAGGTAAAGAGAAGTTCCCCGGCGAAAGGCTCCACCGCCCTGACGGTCTCCAGGAGGTCAAGGCCGGTAGGAGTTTCCCAGCCGTCCACGAGGATTTCACCGTCCCTGGCATCTACCGCCACGATTACCCGTTCCCGGCCTATCTTCTTTACCAGGGATTCCAGGAAGGCGGCGTTCACCAGGAATTCCCCTCCCTCTTTGCCGGCGCCCTTCTTCCGGGAATCCCGCAAGGCGGCGGACCCGATGATAATTTTGCGGGCCCCCAGGCTCACAAGTTCCCTGGCCCGTTCCGCAGTCCTGATTCCTCCGCCGACCCTGCATTCGGCGACACGGAGAAGGGACTTTACGAGTTCAATGTTGGTCCCCTTCCCCATGGCCGCATCCAGATCGATGATCGCCGTCTCCCCGTAACGGTTGAATTCCTCAGCCAATTCCCTGTGGTTATCCCGTTGAAGAACCAGTTCCGATCCTTGCCTGAGTTGAACGACTTTGCCGTTCTGTATATCTATCGAAGCGATTACCATCTTACACAAACTCCTTTTGATTCGGCGTATCTCTTGATTTCCGGGATGGTGGTCTTTCCAAAATGCAGCAACGAGGCCACCAATGCGGCGTCCGCCCCTTCGCCGCCCCGGAAGGGCAGCAGGACCCCGGCGATCTGTTCCAGGTCCCCCGCGCCGCCGGAAGCGATGACCGGGACCGGCACGGCGTCCAGGATGCGCCTTGTGAGCAGGAGATCGTAACCGCCACCCGTACCATCGGCATCTATAGAATTAAGGAGGATTTCTCCGGCCCCCAGTTTTACTGCTTTAACGGCCCATTCTATAGCGTCTATCCCGGCATTCTCCCGTCCGCCATGGGAATAGGCGCACCAGACCGGCTGTCCCCACCCGTCTTTTCCTGTCTGCTTGGCGTCTATGGAAAGAACCACACACTGACTGCCGTAAGCGGCGGCCATTTCCGAAAGGAGGGAGGGGTTTTGCAGGGCGGAGGTACAGACCGAAACCTTATCGGCCCCGGCGTTCATCGCGTCCTTCATGTCCTCCACCCGGCGTATGCCCCCGCCGACGCACAGAGGGATAAAGACCTCCGCAGCCACCCGGCTCACCACATCCAGAAGGGTCGCCCGGCTCTTGTAGGAAGCGCCTATGTCCAAAAAAGTAAGTTCGTCCGCACCTTCGTTGTTGTACCGCCGGGCCAATTCCACCGGGTCTCCGGCATCCTGAATCCCCTCGAATTTGATCCCCTTAACCACCCGTCCGTCGTCAACGTCCAGACAGGGGATGATCCGCTTTGCCTGCATAGTCCCCTCCGTCAGCCCCGCACCCAATTTTCCAGGAGCTTCAACCCCGGAACACCGGATTTTTCCGGGTGAAACTGCACGGCGGCCAAATTCCCTCTTTCTACCGCAGAACAGTAGCGGAGGTAATACTCCGCCACCGCCGCCTCAGCTCCGTCCTCTTCACAATCGACATAGTAAGAATGAATGTAATAAAAGAATGAATCAGGCGGGAGGCCCCGGAAAAGCCGCGAATCTTTCCGGGCTTCGGTACGGTTCCAGCCGATTTGGGGCACTTTGCGGCCAGGGAAACGTTTCACCGCACCCCGGATCACACCCAGGCCCCGGACAGGCGTCCCGTTCACCGGGGGCGCTTCCTCAGAGGACTCGAACAGGACCTGGAGGCCTATGCAGATACCCAGAAAGGGCCTGTCCGCCTGTATCCAGGAGCGGATTGTTCCGGCATAGCCCGATTTTTCCAGGGAGGCCATGGTGGTCCCGAAGTGGCCGTCCCCGGGAAAGAGGAGTTTGGCAAAGGGCGAATCCCCTTCCCCGGTCAATTCCTCCGGGCTGCGGACAAACCGGGCGGGGACGCCCAGCCGGGCCAGGGCGTTCATCACCGAGCCGAGATTGCCCGCGCCGTAGTCCAGGACCCCGACAAGGCCCCCCGGGACGGCCTCGCTCACGCGAGGATCCCCTTTGTGGAAGGGATACGGTCTTCGCGGCGGGGATCCGGCCCGCAGGCTTCCCCAAGGGCCCGGGCCGCCGCCTTGAACAGGGCTTCTATCCTGTGGTGGTCGCTCCGGCCCCGCAGAACATCCAGATGCAGGGTGATCCCCCCGGCGGAGACAAAACCCTGCCAAAAGTCTTCCACCGTATCGGTCTGGAAGGAAGCGGCGGCCCCCGCTTCGCCCCCTGCCGGAGCCGAAATCAGGGGTATCCCCGAAAGGCCGGCGTCAAAGACCAGGAAGGAACGGCCCGAAAGGTCCGTTGCGGCGCGGACCAGGGTTTCGTCCATGGGAAAAAGGCAACTCCCGTTCCGGCGTATGCCCCGCTTGTCCCCCAGGGCTTTGGCGAAACATTGGCCCAGGACTATCCCCGTATCCTCCACCAGGTGATGCTGATCTACCTCCAAGTCCCCCGAAGCCCGGACATCCAGGTCAAAGAGGCCATGGCGGGCAAAGGTATTAAGCATATGAGCCATGAAGCCTATAGGGTAGTCCAGCCGGGCTTCGCCCCTGCCGTCAAGATCGAGGCGGATGAAGATGTCCGTTTCCCCGGTTGTCCGTTTAATCTCGGCGATCCGCGCCATTCCGTTCCCTCCGTTTTATCTGCTCAGGGATTATAATACAACTTTTCTCAAATCATATTCCACAATATCGGCGGCGCCCAGCTTCTTCAAACGAGGAATAAGGTCGGGAATTTCCTCTTTTTTCACCGCAATCTTCACCGCATAACCGTTACCACCGTAGAGGGACGACACCGTAGGGCTCCGCATGGCGGGAAGTCCCGCCACCAGTTCGTTGAACCGGGCCTGGGGCACGTTCATCTCCAGAAGCACCCGCTCCCGGCCATCCAGAACCGCCCTAAAAAGCATGGCCAGTTCCTCTATCCTGCCCCGCTTTTCACTATCGGCCATAGCCGTGCGGGAAGCTACAAAACGGGTGGAGGACTCCAGAATGTCCGCCACGATACGCAAGCCGTTGTCCTTGAGGGTCTGGCCCGAGGAAGTGTTGTCGATGATCATGTCCGCATCGTCCGGAGGGAAGACTTCGGTGGCGCCATAGGTCCTCACAATACGGTAATCGTAGCCCCGGCTTTTGAGCCATTTTTCGGCAATGGCAACGTATTCGGTAGCCGCCACGATACGCTTCTTTTTGAGGGCTTCATCGTCAAGTTCCGCCGGGACCGCCGCCACGATGCGAACCCTGTCGAAACCCAGGTCCAGGACTTCGACCACATCGGCGCCGCTTTCCTGTATCCAGTCCGCTCCGGTAAAGCCCGCATCGTGGCTCCCCAACTCCAAAAGCTCTCCCACATTCTGGGGCTTCATGATCTTGGCATCCAGCCAATCTGCGGCTATCCTGGGCCGGTAGGTCCGGTCCGCCAGGTAAATGGGGAATCCCGCCTCGGTAAAAAGCCGGGAAACGTTGTCGAAGATCCTCCCTTTGGGGATCAAAATCCTTAGTTTTTCCATACTCCGCTCCAAAAAAAAACCGTGAGCCGGAGCCCACGGTCTATTTACCGGTTTACACGCCTTACTCAGGCATTGGACTCAGGCGGCTGCGGGAAAGCATGATGATGATGGACAAAAAACGCCGAAATCCGCTTCATGAGAAGAACCTATCACATTCTCTGAAAAGAGTCAATACAACTCGATACCTCATAATTACACGATTCCTACCCAAATACCATATTGGGTATCCACAGCACCAGATCGGGGAGGAACACCAGAATCGCCAGTTCCAGCAGCACCGCCGCCAGGAAGGGCAGGCTTGCCTTGGTGTATTCCTCCGGGGGACAATCGATGATGCCGCATACCGTATACAGAGCCGAACCAATCGGTGGCGTCATCACCCCCAGGGTAACGACGGTCGCCATCAGCACCCCAAAGTGTACCGGGTCAATACCGACGCTTTTTACCATGGGCAGGAAGATCGGCGTCAAAAGGAGGAAGTTTACATTGCTGTCCACGAACATCCCGGTAATAAAGAGGAAACCCAGCATGATAAGCACCAGAATCTGGGGATTTTCGGTGATCCCGAAGATCAGGTTGCTCAAAACTACCGGCAATTTTACCCAGGTAATAGCGTAGCTGAAAGGCCCGGACATGGCGATGATCAGCATGATGGCGCCGTTGTCTTTAAGGGTGGTGATAAGCGCCTGTTTGAAATTCTTCCAGTTCAGTTCCTTGTAGACAAATTTTCCAACGATCATCGCGTACACAACGGCAAAAGCGCCGGACTCCGAGGGGGTGAACAGCCCAAAACGGATACCAACAATCAGGATCACCGGAAAGAGCAGGGCCCAGATGGAATCCTTAAGGTTGGTCACGAGTTCCCTCAGGGTAAGTTTCGGCGCACCATATTTTGGCGGATCGTACTTTTTTATGCGGGAAGTGATCGTAGTGGTCGCCATCAAAAAAACCATCATAAGAATGCCCGGAACTATTCCTGCGGCAAAAAGGCGGCCTATGGAAACTTCTCCCACAAAGCCGAAGATGATAAGCCCCAAACTGGGGGGAATGGTCGCGGTAATAAGGGCAGTGATGCAATTCACCGCACAGATATAGCCCTTCTTGTAACCGATGCGCATCATTTCCGGACCCAGGATACGGGTTTCCATGGCGGCGTCGGCGGTGGCGGACCCGGACACCCCGCCCATCAGGGTACTCATCACCACGGAGATCTGCGCCGTGCCTCCGTACATACGCCGGGTCAGGAGCCGGGCCAGGCTTAAAAGCCGGGCGGTGATCCCCGACACATTCATCAGATTCCCCGCAAAGATAAAGAAAGGCACGGCGAGGAATGCAAAGGACTGGCTTTGGGAAACGATCATCTGGGTAGCGGTCTCGAAGGTGAGATACTCCACGGAAGAAAAATACGCAAACCCCGCGATGCCGATCACAAAGGCGATGGGCATACCCAGCACTAAAAAAACGACAAAACAGATGAGCAGCAAAGTCATTCCGCACCTCCCGTTTCTTCTCCGTTGGAGTCCGAATTAAAACTCAAAATACAGCGCCTTATTTTAAGGATAGTTGACAGGACCATCGACAGGGCGGCAACCACAATACTTAACGTGACCAGGGAATAGGGAATGGGTATGGACTGATATTTACGGAGCCGCTCGGTTACTGCCAGCCGGATGCCGAAAACAATGATGACCACAAGGGCGCAAAGGATAATGATATAGAGAAATACTGCCGCGATTTTTTGGAGCTTCCGGGGAAAACGGCGGGTTACGATGTCAACCCCCACTAACTGCCCGCTCCGCCAGGCGATATCCGCCCCCAGAAAAGCCGTCCATGCGAGGAGAAACATTGCAAGATCGATATTCCAGGACATGGATACACGAAAAAAACGCAGGATCGCGGACAAAAATACAAAGGCTACCAAAAATATAAAACCGATCCCGCAGACGGTTACTTCGGCGTTGCAAAGGGCGCGATATATTTTCCTCATAAAAACACCTTCTTATTTAAAACTTATACAAACGAGCCTGTCCCAAAACTGAAGTTTTGGGACAATCTCAAATCGAAAGGGAAATTGGGAGGCGTTGCGGGGGGGACTCTCCCCGCAGAGGGGGGTGCGGCGCAATATGCGCCGCGGGGGGGAGACTTCCCCCCTGCCCTCATTCATTCTGCTTTTAGAGTCCCAGTTCTCTGAACAGCCTGTCCTTGAGGCCCGGGGAGAAACCCAGATCGTTGTTGGTATAAAGCGGGGCAATGGCGTCCTGGAATTCTTTCAGGCTTACTTCGGTGATGTTGACGCCCTTGTCTTTCATCTGTTGATAGTAGGCGGCTTCTTCGGATGCGATGATTTGGCTGTATTTTTGGGCGGTTTCCCGGATTGTGTCAAGGAAGACTTTCCGGTCCGCTTCGGGCATAGAATTGAGCAGACTGGTGGAACAAACAAAGGACGATTGAAGCATATAGTGTTTGGTCAGAGCCAGGTACTTGGCAACTTCGTAGATAGCCGAGCCATAGGCGGTGGCGACCTGGACTTCGCAGCCGTCCAGGGTTTTCTGCTGGATACCGGGAAGCACTTCGCCCCAGGATATGCCGATGTTCGCAAAGTGCAGATACTTGGCAAGGGCGTTGCCGATGTTGTTGCCGAAGCCGCGGATCCGCAGGCCGTTGAGGTCCGCAACGGTTTTAACCGGAGTGGTAGTGTAGAAGCTGCGGAAGCCGTTATACATATCCGCCACAAAGGTAATTCCCTGAGTTTCAAGCCGGCCCTGCCACTCTTTGAAGATCGCGGTATCGGGCAGCTTCTGCAAAACCGCCATGTCCGTCAGAACATACGGGGCCATCAGAATATTGAGATCCGGAATGCTGAACTGACTGGCCAGCCTGCCGGGATCGGAAGGGACTACCAGGGGTACGCCGGTCTTCGCCTGGGTTACGAGGTCGTCGGTATTGCCCGACAGGGCGCCGTTGACCTGGACATCCGCTTCGAAACGGCCGGTGGCGTTCAGTTTCTCCGCTACCTCCTGCATCATGCGGCTTTGGCCTGTTGTGGCGGCTTCGGTTCCCGCAAATATAACTTTAATCTTTGCCGCCGAAGCCTGTCCGCCTTGTTGGCTCTGCCCGCCCTGTTGGCCTCCGGCAAACAAAATCCCCGTGACGGCGACCATGCCTACCGCCATTAACATGACTTTTCTGAAAATTTTCATACGCTTTCCTCCATACTATTAGAAAATTATTTGTTCTTGTATTCTATCATCCTTGTATACCAGTGTCAAATACTTTTTTGTCGTTGACAAGTGATAAGTTCACCCCCTGAAGCAACGAGGGAATCGTTCACCCCCCTCGGCTAAAATAGGAGGATGAAATATATGATGAGCAGCAAAGAGCTGGCCCGGCTGTCGGTTATTAAGGGCGCTCTGGACGGGGTCTACACGGCAAAGCAAGCG
>JAITBO010000151.1 GCA_031283505.1 Treponema sp.
CGAAAGACCGCCGTGGTTGAAAAACGATTCAGCGTCCGCAGGAAAATGTTCCGGGCTGCCTTCAGCGACGATTTCCTTTATCGCACACTGTTCGGCTAAGTTAAATGACGTTGCCCTGATGTCGATGCCCTGAGTATTGACACATTTCGTTTTTCTCTTCATGGTATTTATATGTATAGTTGTCCGTTATGGGTGAGTAATGCCATTCCTAAAGAATACCGGGATACCGCCGCAGCTCTTTTTCCCCCCGGAGGATTCCTTCCCGGAAAAGAGCCTATGGTGGAAGCGGCCATCGTCTTTGCGGATATTTTGGGTATAGGTGCTGACTATAAAAGGCTTCTTGCCGACCGGAAATCCGGCAAAGAACTGCGGACCTTTCTGGGGCATTTTCGAAATAATCTGGACCTCTTGATTCAAAAGACTTGGGTCGAAAAAACCGATGAAGCCCGTAAGGAAAAGCTCCAGGACCGGGTTCCGGGTCTGACAGATGCCATTGAACGGGAGGATTATTCCACAGCCCTCAAGGAATTCAGCGACATATTGGAGGAGCTCGCCTATCTTTTCTTCGGCGCCCAGAGTTCCAAAGATGACTTTACCGAGTATACCCTGCGTATTGACACCCAGATGGGACTTTTTTGGTGGTATGGCGGGCAGATAGGCTGTCTTCATTCACAGGGAAACGGCGGGTATCCTGGCGCTTCGGATGTTGATAAAGATGCGTTGCGGGCGCTCCTGATGATAGGCATCTGTTATCTGACAAATTTTTAAGACCTGCGGCAAGGGGTGGAAGCATGGGAACTGAGGATACAGCAAAACCGGGGGCGCTTCCTCCGGCAGGTTCTGCCGGGGGTAATCCTGCGGAGAGCGCCGACTTTATCAGCGAATTTATAAAGGAAGACCTTAAAAATGGCCGGTTTGATTATGTGCATACCCGGTTTCCGCCGGAGCCGAACGGCTGGCTTCATATCGGTCACTGCAAGGCTTTTTACATTGATTTTACCATGGCGGAGAGATTTGTCGGAAAATGCAACCTCCGCTTTGACGATACTAACCCGGAGAAAGAGGATATTTCCTATGTCGAGGCTATCAAACGGGATGTCAAATGGATGGGCTACGACTGGGAAGACCGGGAATACTACGCCTCCGACTATTACGAATACCTCTACGATTTAGCGGTAAAGATCATCAAAAAAGGCCGCGCCTATGTGGACGATCTTTCCGAGGAAGAGATAAGCGAGTACCGGGGAACTTCCGTGGACAGGAAGTCCGCCAGCAAGTCCGCCATCATCACGCCCCCCGGACGGAACAGCCCTTACCGGAACCGCACGGTGGAGGAAAACCTGGACCTCTTTGCCCGTATGCGGGCGGGGGAATTTGCCGACGGCGCAAAAACCCTGCGGGCCAAGATCGACATGGCCCATCCGAACCTTCTCATGCGGGACCCGGTGATGTACCGCATACGCCGGGAGACCCATTACCGGACGGGGAACGCCTGGTGTATCTACCCCATGTACGATTTTCAGCACCCCTTGTCGGACGCAAAGGAGGGAATCACCCATTCCCTCTGTTCCCTGGAATACGAGATACACCGTCCGCTCTACGAGTGGTTTATCAACGAGGCGGAAGTCTTTCCCAGCCGGCAGATCGAATTCGCCCGGCTCAACCTGTCCCGCACGGTGATGAGCAAGCGGTGGCTCCTCCGGCTGGTACAGGAAAAGTATGTCTCCGGATGGGACGATCCCCGTATGCCCACCATCGCGGGCCTGCGGCGTCGGGGCTATACCCCGGTAGCCATACGGAGTTTCGTCTCCCAGATCGGCATAGCCAAGACCGACAGCATGGTGGAAATTGCCTTTTTGGAATACTGCCTGAGGGAAGACCTGAACAAACATTCCCGCCGGGTCATGGCGGTTCTGCGGCCTCTCAAGCTCATCATCGAAAACTGGCCCGCCGGCGCAGTCGAGGAACTTGACACGGTGAACAACCCGGAAGATGAATCCGCCGGGGTACGCAAGACGCCTTTTTCGGGGGAACTTTGGATTGAACGGGAGGATTTTGAGGAGGTTCCGCCCCCCAAATACTTCCGGCTTTTCCCCGGCAACAGCGTCCGGCTCCGGTACGGCTACATTGTCACCTGTACGGGCTTCGACAAGAACGATGCCGGGGAAATCACGGCGGTGCGGTGCGTCTATGCCCCGGAGACGAAGGGTGGAAACGCCCCGGACAACCGCAAAGTCAGGAGTACCATACACTGGGTTTCCACGCCTCACGCCGTTCCCATAGAGGTACGGGTCTACGATTATCTTTTCAACACGGAACGGCCCATGGAAGCGGTGCCCCGGCCCGATGGGTCCCCCGGTTCCTTTCTGGACAACCTTAACCCAAATTCCCTGGAGGTGATTTCTTCCGCTTATGGGGAACCTTGCCTTGCGGACGCCGGGGTGGAAGAACGGTTCCAGTTTGAACGGTTGGGCTATTTTGTTAGGGACCCGGACATCTCGGACGGAAAACCGGTCTTTAACAAAACCGTGGGACTGCGGGATACCTGGGCCAAAATAGCTAAAAAATAAGAAAGCCGGATCTATGACGGTGAAATACGTGCGATCAATTTTGGTAAAATTGAAAAGTTTGATAGTCCCCCACAGACGGGAAATAATTATCCTGCCGCTGAACAAAACGCTTCCCATGATCGGTTCTTATGCATTGGGAAAGATACGGCCTCAGTTCAAGGCTGTAATCCTGGTAAGCGTATACCTGGCTGCGGCGCGGTTTTTTTTATTGAAATCGCCTTTGCATAACGCGGTTTCTATAGCCGTCAGCGTAGGCGCGGCGATTCTGGGGCTGTCGTTGTTTCTGGAAGGGCTCTTCCTGGGCGTCATGCCCCTGGGCGAACAGTGCGGAATGCGGCTTCCCGCCAAAACCGGCATAGCGGGGATTACGGTTTTTTCCATTATTGTCGGGATTACCGCAACCCTTGCCGAACCCGCCATTGCGATTCTTCAACAACAGGGGAGCGTGATTCCCGCCTGGGACGCGCCGCTCCTCTACTTGCTGCTTAACCGGGGAACTTCCTGGCTGGTCGCCGCGATAGCGTCCGGGGTAGGGCTTTCGGTGGCCCTGGGCATTTATCGCTTCATGTTCGGCTGGCCGTTCAAACCACCGGTCTTCATCATCATCTCCATTCTGATTGCCGCAAGCGTTTTTTTTGACGAGAACGCCGTCCTCCGCCCGGTAGTGAACCTTGCCTGGGACGCGGGCGGCGCGGCAACCGGCGCGGTTACGGTGCCGATCATCCTTGCCCTGGGCCTGGGGGTCTCAAAGACAGGCGGAAAAAGTTCGAACACTTCGGGGCTGGGGGTGGTGACCCTTGCCTCCGCCCTGCCGGTGGCAAGCGTTCTTTTTCTCGCGGCGCTCCTCGCTCCCAAGGTTCCGGGGCCTTCCGATGCGGGGACATTCTTCTCGTCCCGGCCCGAACAACGGGAAAAGGCCGTCTACGTTTCGGGCAGCCCGGAGGAACTTCTCAAAATGGCGGAAGCCGCCGTTTTAAGCGGGGAACTCTCACCGGCTGCCTTTGAATCTTTTTTCCCCGGAACAACGGGCGAGGATGAGGAGGAAACGGACGCGGAGCTTTCGGTGTTTTCTCCCCAATCCTTGCGGGGTTTCATGCGGGCCGCCCTGCTGGCGGTTTTGCCCCTGGCCCTGGTTTTGATTATCACCATCAGTTTCATCGCCCGTGACCGTATCCGTAATCTCGACGTAGCCATACTGGGCATAGTTTTTGCGGCTCTGGGGATGTTCTCCCTTAACCTCGGCATGACCGGCGGCATCACGGCCATCAGTTCCCAGACGGGGACATCCCTTACCCGCACCTACACGGAAACCCCGCTGATCGAAAAGGCCGTTACCGTATACGGCGCCGATTCAACTTCGGTCTTTACCGTTCCGGGGGAAAGCGGGCCGGAGGAATACATCTGGATTCCCGGGGAAAAAGGGCCTGAGCCCCAAAAGTTTGTTCCCGAACGCCTCGCCGATGGCGTTTACACGCATATCCCCATCGAAAACGCCGTGTTCTCGAATTTCGGCAGGCTGGGAGGCTACCTGGCGGTACTCGTCTTTGTGTTCTTCCTGGGTTTTTTGGCCATATTCGCGGAACCCGCCCTGGCCGCCACCGCCGTTACCGTAGAGGAGATGACCACCGGTACGTTTAAACGCTCAAAACTTGTGATGATTGCCGCCGCCGGCGTCGGTGCGGGAATGGCCATAGGTTTTGCGCGGGTGCTTTTCAGCAATATGCTGCCTTCGGGAGGCATACATCTGTCGTGGATACTGACACCCTCTTACGCCCTGGCCCTGCTCCTTACGGCATTCGCGCCGGAAGATTTCTCCTCTATTGCCTGGGATGTCGCCGGTATAGCCACCGGCCCCATCACCGTTCCCATCATTATAACTACCGGCCTGGGGCTGGGCGCCGACTCACTCCGGGCGGACGGCGCCTTCGGCATCGTGGCAACCGCAAGCGTCATCCCGATCATCGCGGTTCTTGTATCGGGCATCCTCGAAAAGCGGAAATCCCGGCAGGCGATAAAACAATAGGGAGCCCCGGTATGAAAAACGATTTTTCTACTATTATTTGTATCGCCGATGTAAACATAACGGATCTGTTGGACAAGACCCTTACGGACCTTGAACTGCCCGAAGTCTTTGTCCAGCGCACCAAGCAAATGTTCCTGGTTGATAAAAGGGGATTCCTGGGCCTGCGCCCCCTTACAAAGCATGACGAAAGCAGGGCGCTGTTCTACCGCTTCTATGTGCCGTCCAGGTTTGAACAGGGGGTGATGCGCCGTATTGCCGAAGCGACGGACCTCCGCATGGGTGGCCGGGGCTGCATCTTTTCGCAACGCAGCGTAATCCGGAGGGGAACGCCCCTTTCCTTTGACGAAAAAAAACTCGAAGCCCTCTGCGGCGTGGACGACAGGCATCCGGCGGACGGCAGGCGTCCGGTTGAGGACTACGCCCTTATCTGCTGTACCGTGCCGCGAGGCGTAGGAGAATCCCTTTCCGCAGCAGTGCTGGAACTCGGCCTCTGCGTACCGATTGTGTTCTTCGGTTCCGGCGTGGGGCTGCGGGACAAACTTGGACTTTTGCGCATAACCATTCCGGTAGAAAAAGAGATCATCTGGTTTCTAGTCCCCCGCTCCGATGCGGAACTTGTGGAAAAGACCCTTATCCCCCGCGCCCGTCTTGATGTCCCCGGCCACGGTTTCCTCTACAAGTTTTTTGTCCACGCGCCGGTAGTGAACCTCCGGGTCAGGCAGGGCAAAAGGGTCCACGCCGCGACCATGGAGCAGGTCATAGCCGCCCTGGATGAGGTGAGCGGATCAAGCGATTGGCGCAGAATCGGTACAAAGACCGGCAGTTTTTCCGGCGGCGGAAAAAACACGAAAAACAGCCTGAAGGGGCTTTTCTTTATCGGTGAAGAAGAAGAAGTCGAAATATTCCGGAAGACGGCAATGGCGAACGGAGCCCGCGGCGCGACGCTTAACCATATTGAGATGCGTTCCTACCGCGCTTCCGCCCAGGAACAGACTAAAGAATCCCATTCCCGGGAATTCTGCGACATCATCATCCCCGCCGAAATTGAAGAAAGTCTCCTGACGCATATAAAAGAAACGGGCCTTTTCGACGTCGGACGGTCATGTATACTAAAAGTGCTTCCCGTGGAGAAACCGGCTTCTTTCCGGCATCTGTGAGCAGTCCAAAGCCTTTATTGGAGGCGATCCCGATATACTGATTCCTCAAAACCAAGACGGAAATGAAGGAATTTAACCATGAACTTCACGAACAAACTATAGATTTAACCTCAAAAGTTCGTGTGGTTAGTGGTTCATATCTTCCTGATTGGTCGTTGACAGGGCGCAGATTCCCGGCATCTTGCCGTCCAGCCCGGACCCAAAACGCCGATGGAAAAATTAAGCTTTTTTTCGGCCCCCGTGATGCCTAAAAATAAAACCTAGTACCTTGATTAAGTTAAAAGTAATGCTATAAGATACCCTTACCCAGAGGAGGGGAAAGAAAAATGCGAAGGAAGACCTATCAGGTACATTTAACGGCGGAAGAAAAGAAGCGGTTAGAGGAT
>JAITBO010000246.1 GCA_031283505.1 Treponema sp.
TACGAAATTAATTTTTATGGGCTTGAAACACATATCCAGAAAATGGACAATGCCCATACGGGATTGGGGGGCAGCCCTTAATCAATTCGCGATCATTTACGGGGAAGACAGGGTTCCCCCATGATGTACCGTTTACACAAAATAATTTACGGGCTCGCGCAAGAGTTTTAAGGCGTTGATCAACCCGGATTTCCTCTATATCTGTCTTGTTTGGAAAGTAAATGCTTTTGCCCTGTGTTTTACTTTGCCTTGAAATTTTCGTCTAACGGCTGGTTTGTCTTTCTTCCAGGGGGAATGTGCCTTGTGGCGGTCATAGTTCTCTTTTTCTTTACAACCTGGACCGACATTAAGGAAATTATCACCGCCGCAGTCGGATTAAAAAAATGAAAGCTGTCGTTTTAGCTCTTTCAGCCGCCATTTTAATAGGTTGCGCTTCTACCAGGGCAGCGGTTCCGCCCCCCTCCGAAAGTGCCGGAGAATACCGGGAGATTCAGGGTGAAATACAAAAACAACAAACGGATCTTGCCATAACGGGAGAGAAACTAAAGGAAGGGACAAAGGGCATCGTAGAGGGTATCACGAATCTTGAAGCTGCGATACCCGCATCCCCCGGACAGATCCGAAATTCTTTTGCCAAAAGTACAATCCGTTAGGATAGAAGCAGAATCCTTACAAATGCAGGTGGAAACCCTGAATGCCCAGCTTACCCAGGAGCGGGAAACAACCAGCGAACAGAATACAAAATTCAACGAATACGAAAAAAAACAAAATGAATTGATCTCCGAAATGGACGGCGAAATAACCGACTTGAAAATTGAGAACAAAGAAGTAAAAGGGCAGAGAAATACCTTATTGGGAATAGTCATAACCGCAATATCTATCATTGCTATATTTTTGGTAGTAAAAATTTTAAGGGCATTGCGTATTATACCCGTCTATTTTTTTGCCCTGTGTTTTTTCAAAAAATTTGCAATGGCGGTTTGTTCTCCGGTATCATAGGTTTCAATGATAAAGGGGACATTTCCGGTTTCACGGATTGAAAAGGTTTTACCGAGATCCCCGGCTACCATTGACTTGATTTCATCATCAATCCCTTTTGGGAAATTCAAAATGTTTTTACCGCTTATAAGAATTTTGTTGCCATCAATTACAACATCTACCCGTGTATCCGGTCCCGGTAATACCCGGTGTGCAGTGTGTTTTTTTTGCGCCCAATCCCGAAATTTTATAAATCCATATTCCACAATCCGTTTATAGGCTTCTTCTTCCCCATGATTTTCTATGGCTTCACTTAATGTGGCAATGGGGATATTAAGTTCTTCCACAAGATGATCGGCATATCGTAAATATGACCAGCCGAACTCCGTACCGTCATAAAGGCGTTCACGATCAATAACCAAACAGGCCATTCCCAAAATCAACATGAAATTCGACGCCATATTGGCTATCGGCTTTAAGGACACTTCGATCGCTTGAATGTCCCGGCTACGCAGGGCGGAGGCTACATTTTGGGCGGCGCCATCCAATGGGATGGGCATATAGCGTAAGTATTTCCTATCAACGGCGTCTAGCTCTTGATCGCTGACATTTTTAATTGTTTCCTGTTTTGGCATTTATGCCTCCAAATAAAGTATCGGTAATTTCCCGCTTTCCTAGGCATCCTTATAGGCTCTTTATGGCTATAGCAATAAGCAAGGGTTACGCCAAGTTCATAGATAATAAATCAGATACCCCCAGGCCAAACCGGGGGTATCGTAAGGCTCATGCGTCTGGTTTCTCAGGAGGTCTTCCCCCCTTCTTTCCGTTCTCCCGCGCTGCGGCTTTACGTTCTGATTTTACAGAACCGCCCTTTTTACCCAAAAAAGCGGCGGCTTTGTTTAAAGCGATATACTCGGCGATATCAAAATCACAAGTTTCCTGCTTTTTTAGGAAAAGTTCTTATCAAATGTATAGGATACCGGTTAAATCACTCCTCGTTGATAAGACCCGGATATCCTCAAAAAGGCCGGTCGGATTCTCCTGCCGCCTGAAGGGGGAATTTCTATTGCGCTTGACAAACCGCACGTTATCGGATATTCTATAAATATCACTTTCCTTTTTCTTTGTTTTGTGTTTTCTGCCGTTTGCCCCTCTCCTCCTTGAGGGGCATTATTATTTAAGGTAGTTTTTTTATCCGCAGGTCGGGAAGCGCATCGACCGCCTCACGTTTGAGCTTATCGGTCGCACGGGCGTAGACCTCGGTGGTCTTAACGCTCCGGTGCCCTAAAAGCCGGGATAACGTGTATATCCCCGTACCGGCTTCCAGGGAAAGTACCGCAAAGGTATGCCGGGCCGTATGCCAGCCTACGCGCTTACGAATCCCCGCGGTTCGGGCAAGACGCCTGATCCGGTAGTTGCTCGCATCCCGCCCCCGTTCAAGAAGCAGCGGAAATATCCGCTCGTCCGGTTTGTGATTTTCACACCCGCCGATTATCTCCCGCGCCGAGGCGGATAACGGGACATGCGCGATATCCCCGGTTTTATGCTGCCGCTTGTGGAGCCTGTCCCGGTCAACATCCCCCCATTTCAATTCCTCAAGATCGGATACCCGCAGCCCCGTGAGGCAGGCAAGGACAAACGCCTTCTTACACTCCTCCCCCAGATCATCTCCGCCATCCGCCCCGGCCATAGCCGCGGCCTCCTCCGCGCTCAGGTGTACTCTGTCGGTATCCTCGTCCGGTATCTTCCGCACTCAGGCGGCGGGGTTGCGGGGAATAACCGAATCCCGTACCGCCCGGTTGAGTACGATTCGGAGCGCGGTTGAGTAGCTCGCGGCGGTATTTCGAGACAGGCCGCAGCGGGTAAGGAGATAGGTTTGAAAGTCTTCGATCCATTTGGCCCCTATTTGGGCGATCTGGATATTCCCTCCGGGATACCGCTCAAGGTAGCGGGCCATGAGGTTCACCCGATCTTTTGGGCTCCTCTCGGCCCCAATTTCCCGGGTGTACGCAAGGAAGGTTTTACTCCCGGATACAGGATCGGCTATACCCCAATCGCCGGACACCAGTTGCAACTCCCTTTTTGCCCGACATATTTCAGCGACCCGCATGGCTTCCTTATCGGCCTGCTTATCGTTGCCGACCGATAGTTTAAGGGCCTCCCACCGGCGCTTGCCGTGCCGGTATATATCGAGGTAAAGTTTCCCTCTGTTCACCCGTATTTTAACGCCCATATCATCACTCCTCTATATGCCTACAATATGCCTACAAAAATGAGGGTATAATACATGGTAATTCATGTCAACTATATAAGTAATATTTCTATAATTCTTTATATTACAAGTATTTAGTTACTATCTATTTTTATTCGGTATAGTATACATAATCACTTCAGGAAACGGTGTCCCCTCTGCCTTTTGCAACTCCATCAGGATTTTCGCCCATAACCCCCGTTCGCTCCCCCGGGAAAACCGGTCATAGATCACATGCCGGTATCCGTACTCCTCGGGCAGATCCCGCCGGGGGCATCCGCTCCTCAGGACATACAGAATGCCGCAAAACGCTTTGTAATGGGAAACTTCAGGCGGACGCCCTTTTCCCCGATAACTTGCC
>JAITBO010000418.1 GCA_031283505.1 Treponema sp.
TTTCTCTCCGTGGCCGGACAAGCAGGGGATGTGGTTGATTATTTACGTTCCCTGGGGTTGATCATTATCGGACAGGTATCAGGGGGTGGAAATACCCTCATGACAAAACTTGAAGAGACGATAGCCGCGCAAAACATTGAAGTCCTTATGAATTGCGAAGCAACGGAGATAATCCTGGACAATAACGTTGTCTCCGGGATCGCCGCAATCTATAAACATAAATCATTCAGAATTAAAGCCAACAATGTGATACTTGCCACCGGTGGTTTTTCCCGGAATCCCGAACTGGTCGCTCAATGGACCGAGACAAACCCCGGTTTAAACTACGTTGTTTCCCTGGCGGATGCGGGCAGCACAGGAGAGGGAATCCTTATGGCCCGGCGGATCGGAGCGGCCTTATATGATAACACCTTCACCAAGATTGCCGGCCTGCAATTTTCTTCCGCTTTGCGAGAAATTTCTGCCTTTGCGCAGCAGAATCTGATAACTCCCGCGCTGGCGCCCCTTTCCACGCAAATTTTGATAAATAACGAGGCTAAACGGATTATGGACGAGGCCATTGGCGGTTCCTTCGGGAATGTTTCTTCGTATAATGCCGGCGGCGCTTACGCCATGATCAAAGACGGAAAGGGCCCCTATTATATCCTCTACGATGCCGAAAACACCCTTGCCGGTATGACCAACATTACCGCCGCACTGGAAGCGGGCGCCGCGCTGAGGAATGGAGAGGTACTAAAAGCCGGCACTCTTGAAGATTTGGCAGCCGCAATGGGTGTACCGGCCAGTGTATTGAAGGATACCGTAACCCGTTATAACGCCTTTACGGACTCAGGGGATGTGGATTTTGGCAAAAACAGTTTATATATTAAGCGGCTCGAACCCCCTCCTTTCTATGCGGTAAAGGTGTACCCCAATTCCTACGGTTCCATGGGCGGCGTAGTCACCGACACCGGCGGACGGGTACTTGATGAGGCCGGTAAGGTTATCCCCCATTTGTATGCCTCAGGGGAAATATCCAATCGTGATTTTTACAATGAATCCTATGTAGGTGGCGCGTCCCTTGCTCTTTACTCCACTGCCGGACGGATAGCGGGTAAAGCGGCGGCAGATAATTAGTACGGTGGACGAAGAGTGGTAATTCCATTAAGATTAGAAAATTGGCTAAAAGGTGAAAAAGCCGCCGGTAAATGATATGGAAGGAATACCGGGAGTGTTTTCCCCGGATATTTATGGATAATTTCGATACAGGATGAATGAAAGGTGTCTGTATGAAGAAAAGGTTTCCCCTAAAGGTCCTGGATATTGTGGTGATTCTCCTGGCTCTGGGGCTGACGGGGTTTTCCGCTTTCGTGGTATATGTAAAGCCTAGGAACATTACCCGGGTAGTGATCAACGGTTCAGGCCGGGAATGGGTCTTTCCCCTGGACGCCGATGAAAGGGTGGAGGTTCCGGGACCCCTGGGGAATACGGTGGTAAGAATCCGGAATCATCAGGCATGGGTGGAATCTTCGCCCTGTACCAATCAGGTCTGCGTAGCCGCAGGGCATGTTCACGACCGGGGGGATTGGGTGGCATGTCTGCCCAATAATGTTTTTTTAATGATCGAAGGAAACGAGGTTCGTAAAAATGTTCCCGACAGCACAACCTGGTAATATCCCGGCGGACGCCGCCCCTGAAGGCGCTTTACCCCTTACGGGGAACCTGAAAAATCCCGGGGTTCGCAAAACTCTGGCTCTGCTTGGAGCTTTCTGTCTTTTTCTTTCTACAATTGAATATATGATCCCCAAGCCGTTGCCCTTTATGCGCATCGGCATAGCGAATCTGCCCCTTATGCTGGCCCTGGATATTTTCCCTTTTCCTGTTTTTCTGGCATTGATAGCAATTAAGGTTCTGGGGCAGGCTCTGATCACCGGAACCTTGTTTTCGTATATTTTTCTTTTTTCCCTGGCGGGGACTTTTTTTTCCGCCCTATCCATGTACGGTCTGCGGCGTTTGCTGGGACGGAATCGTATCAGCTTTATCGGGGCAGGCACGGCAGGGGCAATGATATCCAATGTGACTCAACTGGCGTTGGCCTGGATTTTTGTTTTCAGAAACAATGTGCAGTACATTGCCCCGCCTTTTCTGGCTGCGGGGGTGATCACCGGGGTCGTCCTGGGACTTTTTTGTGAATATTTTACCGGCCATTCCCAATGGTACGCCCGGCGCAGGGTATGGTGAGGTTTCCATGAATAGACTGGAACAGCTCCGCACCGGACGGCGGGAAGTATACGAAGGGCTTTTCAGCGCCAGGGCGTTGTGTATCGCGGGATTCCTTATCATGCCCGCCCTGCTTTTTAATCCCAATACTTTTTTCAGAATCCTACAGTTTTTCTTTTTCTGGTTTTTATCCTGGCTTTCGGGTAAAAAAAACAATCCCCTTATAACGATTGTGATTATTTTGGGTATTGTATTTTTTAATCTTCTCGTGCCCTATGGGCGGGTCTTATTTTTCGCCGGGGTATTCAGGATAACATCAGGCGCTCTTGCGGCGGGTATTCACCGGGCGGTGACTCTGGAGGGCCTCATTATGCTTTCCCGAGTCAGCATACGGCGAGACCTGAGTATCCCCGGCGGCTTTGGGGAGCTTATCGGTGAATCCTTCCGCATTTTCGCCGTAATTATGGATTCAAAGCAACGCATTACCAGGAAAAACCTGATAGGGGATATTGACGCACTCATGATCGAACTGAGCGGAGACGCGCCGGTATCCACCCCGGAGGAAGCGCCGGAGCATCGTTCCTCCGAACCGGTTCCGAAAAAGAAGACCGCCGCAGGGGGATATATTATTCTCATCACGGCGGTTATTCTGTCCTGGCTTCCTCTGATTTTTATGTTTGCGCTTTCTGTAAAAAACGCCGCCCCTTAAAGGGACGGCTATACGAACGTTTACTTTCCCACCGCAGCACTGGCGCCGGCGATACGGCCATAGGTAACAATATCCGCCAGAGCATTGCCCCCCAGCCGGTTGCCGCCGTGGACGCCGCCGGTGACTTCCCCGGCGGCATAGAAACCGGGGATGGGATTTCCATCTGTGGAGATTACCCGTCCTTCGGTATCAATTTTAACGCCTCCCATGGTGTGATGTACTGCCGGCAAAACTTCAATGGCATAATAAGGCGCCACGTTCAAGGAACGGGGCAGGTCGGAGCGGCCAAATTCTCCGTCAGTTTTGGAGGATACCGCCTGGTTATATTGGGCAACGGTCCCGGCCAGAGTTGCGCCGTCCGCACCGACAAGGACGGCCAGAGCCTCGGGTGTGGGCGCTTCAAGAACGATTTTCATTTTTATATAGTCCTCGATGGCTTTAAGGCTCTTGCGTACCGAATCATCAAAAACCAGATAGGCGGCGCCCCCTTCCTGTTTAAGAATCGCCGAGGAAACCACATCCCGGGTTTTAAGCTCGTCAATGAACCGCGATCCTCCCTTGTTTACCAGTATGGCGCCGTTCCCCCGAACCGCTTCGGTAATCATCTCTTTACCCGGCGCGTAGGTGGGGTGAGTCTGAATCTCCGCCATATCCACCAGGGCGGCCCCAACTTTTTCCGCCAGGACTATACCGTCCCCCGTAGCTCCCGGCTGGTTGGTGGTGGCAAAGCCTTTGATGGAAGGCGCCAGGGCGGAGGCCATTTCGTTGTTGGCTCCGAATCCGCCTGAGGCAAGCACTACCGCTTTGGCATTAACGTTCTGCTTCTTGCCTCCCAAAAAGGTAATCTCGACTCCCGTAACCTGGCCATTTTTGGTGAGAATGCCGGTAACCCTGGTATCCGTATACAGGGGAATCCCCAGGACCTGTTCCACCTGTTTGTCCAGGGTGACCACGATTTCCGGCCCTACCTTTCCGCCTCCGCCGGGCCGGTGAGCCCGGTTGACCGACGCCCCCGCCAACCGGCCTACATCGCTTAAATCCGCGCCCATATCGGCAAGCCATACCACGGAAGAAGCGGATTTTTCCGCCAGATTCCGTACCAGCTCGGGATTGTTCTTCTCATAGCCGCCTTTCATGGTATCGTCATAAAAAAGGTCCAGGCTGTCCTTTATTCCCGCCGCTTCCTGATAGGAGGTACCGGCGGCATTAATGCCTCCGGTGGCCCGGTTCGTGTTACCCCCCAGGATTCCCATTTTTTCAAAAACAACCACGTCGGCGCCCGCTTCCTTCGCGGATACCGCTGCGGAAAGTCCCGCCCCGCCGGAACCTATCACCACCACATCGTAGGCCGGTTTGATTTTTGGTCCCTCCGCAGCTTTGGCTCCCCCGGCACAGGAAACGGCGTTGATACCGGCTATAACGATCAAGAGTATAAGACCTGCCGCCGCCGTTTTAACTGACATTGATTTTTTCATAAATTCTCCTTATGAAGTTAGTAATTCCCGGCAAGCCGGGAGTATATTTTGTAAACCGCATACAGCGGTCTATTTGTACCGGGGTGGTTATAAAACCCCGAATGCAATACCTTACAAGCGTCCTCCAGGGCCAGGTTGTTATTTTTGTCCTTGTTATTCATCTTTAGAATATTCTGCCTGATCCGGACATTTGTCATAAAAGCCTTTTTTCCTACGAGTCAAGCTTTCTGTATTCCGGTAGGTTGATTACACTAAACCACCTGATATACGCAATTACAGAAAAAAAATTTAACCACAGAGGGCTGGAACCTTTGGTTCCCTGGAGTTTCACGGAGAAATAAAGAAAAAATTGAGATTTGTAACCCAAAACTCCGTGTTCTTCTGCGTATCTCTGTGGTTTTTCTTCTCAAGATGCCTTCTTTAGGCACAAAACAATATAAGAAAAAGAACTTTCCTTTATCGTATATGCTTTGTGGTAATTGATATATCGGTACATTTAGTCTAATCAACCTACTAAGCAGTTTCAAAATTTCAGTTTAGAAACTCACCTTATATATAAAATTATCTATCTTATACCAAAAGTCAAGAATTACCAGGATAAACACATAGAAATGAGAGTATGCCTAAATTGTCCGGCTGATAACCACCGAAGGGCACAGTACCCCTTGGATTTAGCGGTACTTCGTGGAAAAAACCACGGCGAACCTACGATTCGGAGGCTGGAACCAGAGGTTCCTGGAGCCTTTGGTTCCCTGGAGGTGTGCCCAGTATGGGCGGTAACCAGGCGGTGAAAGTCCGCTATGCGCTCGGTAGCAGGAAGTAGGGGACTAGAGGTCTCAAGCCAAGAGCAAGGGTGTCAGCGGGAACTTCGTTCCCGACGTGAGGTGGAATCTGAAGGAAGCTTGCGAATAATAGTTCGCCTGGCAAAATCCCGGACCCTCCCCCGCGAACCGGTGAGCGGGTTCTTAACAGGAATCGCATATAAGGCAGTACCGGGCGGACGAGCTTGCCTTACAAAGCGAAGTCCAATGCTACCCGAACCCTGATATGTAGATACGGCGGTTA
>JAITBO010000002.1 GCA_031283505.1 Treponema sp.
GCGGCCAAACGGTTCTGGCTCGGTTCGCTGTCGGTCTGCCCTACAACGGAAATTTTGAAGGGCTTGCCGTCCGCGAATTCCCAAACACCCCGTGCGTTCTTTCTCATACCGCCTTTCCGCATCAGTTTGGCGGCGGCGGTAACATCGTATTTCCACCAGCCGGCGCCGACGTATTTTTTAATATCCTGCTGATTGGTAGGAACCAAGTCGCCCAGGGACTTGCGGGCTTCGTTGGCAATGTTGATCGCCGCTTCCGTGTTATAGGGCTTGAAACTGGTTCCATCGCCCAAATCCAGGGTATAGTCCTTAAGGTATTGCTCAAGGGGAGTATGATAATACTGGGGATACATACCGGTAGGCGGTACGGCAAGGGCCGAGATAGTCATGGCGCCCCGGTAGCTGGAGATGGCCAGGCGGGTAATATCCAGGGACAAAGCCAGCGCCCAACGGACATCTCTGTTGTTGAGTCCGGGCCGTTCATTGTTAATTATGCAGGCCACCTGAGTCGGATCCGGATGCCCCCAGGGGAAGTTGGGGAACCATGTCTTTGAGGTGGGATTGTTCCGCTTGAGGGTGATAACCCCCTCCACCGCCATGTCGTGGATCACGTCGAGCTGATGGCTCTGCTGGGACATGACCTTAACATCGCTCGTACCGGCGGCTATATACATGGCGTATTTCGGCGCTTGTTCAAGGCTGCCCAAAAGGGCAAGGGAAGTCCTCTGCCAGTCGCTTCTTTTTTCCCACAGATACCAGTTACCCTGGGGATCGAAGTCTTTCAGGGTATAGGGCCCGAGGGAGACGGGGGGATTAAACTTAAAAGTAGTAATATCGGCCTGTTTCTCAAAGATATGTTTCGGCATGATGAAACAGGCGCCCCAGCGGATGAGGAAGTTGGTATGAAACCGGGAGTTGGATTCCTTCAGGTAAATTTTTACTTCATAGTTATTGACCTTTTCTACACGGCTGACATAGGCATTGAAAGGTCCGGTATACGCCATTCCGGGGGTTTTCATCTGGGCTTCAATGGTGTAAATAAGGTCATCGGCGGTAAACTCCACCCCGTCGCTCCAGTAGATCCCTTTGCGCAACTTTACCGTCATTTGGGTAAAGTCGCTGTTATAAATGGGATTCTCCGCCGCCAGGGCGTTTTCCCATACGCCGTTCACACCGGCGTCAGGATCGATGTACCAAAGCGCGTCAAGGGCAAGCTGCTGAAAACCGCTCTGGAAAGTGTTATTCCAGCCGCTCCAGCGGTTAAAATAATCCGGCGGATTTGTCCGTCCGCCGGGATTTTCCAGAATGAGGGTTTGGTTACGGGGGACATTGGCGCCTTCGATTATGCCGCCTGAGGCACCCCCGCTGCTCCTGGTTGAATCGCCGCCTTGGGCTCCTCCGCCGGCAAACAGGCTGCCGCACATACACAGAATCAGTAACGGAACTAAAAATCGTTTCATAATCTCCTCCTGGTAAAAATGATATGGCCTCTAAAGGCCATCCAATCCAGTATCCGGTACTTTCTTTTATATGTCAATAAAAATAATATAAATCAATATTTATGATTTATAAAATAACAGATAGTCATCATCTCCATTTCAATGGTTTCGTAGGTATAGTATCAGGGGAGTTCTAAAAATCGTCAAGAAAAATAATAGTTATCAAGATTTATGATATATAAAAGCCAATTCAAAAACGCGGTTTTGAAACAGCGAAAATAAAAATTTCAGCCGGGATAAAGCCTCAGCACGATGTCCTGATCATGATCCCCAAAACCCTTGCCGAAGATATTAAGACCTCCGACATGCCGCGCCGATTCTTTAACGCCGATACGCACTTTGATGGAGTGATGGTCCGGTATATGGAGATTCTTGAGCGTAACGGGCGAGACTTTACGGCGGTCTACAAAGGTTCCCTCTCCGGTAACCTCCCAGGTGGTCAGGAGGCCGTACTGGGAGCCTTCTAGCTTCCAAAAGGGAGGGGTGTATTTCCCCCGGCGGTCGCCGAAGTCTCCGGGAGAGGTCCAGACGCCGATTTCGACTTCGTTGATCCAGACCGAAATATCGGACTGCCATTTCTCATTGGTACCCGGAACCTCTGAACTCATCTCCATGGAAAGCTCAAGACATGTAACCGCGCCTTTTTTCGAATAGAGGGCATTGTTGGGGAACTTGTATTCCAGATAACCTTTTTCAAACCAGACCAGAGCCGCCTTAATCCGGTCGGGGGAGAAAAAGGCGCCGGGTACATCCAGAAAACCGAGGATACCGTCACGGCTGCACAGGCCGCAGGGAACCGATACATCGTAGGAGGTGAAAAGCCCCACGGGCATCTCCACTTCTATCACATTATTATTGGCGGGCAGGACCGGCGGGTTGAAGGTGACGAGGAATTCTTTGTACCGGGCGGTGCAGACTTTTTGGCCGCCTTTGACCCCGTTGGCGGTATGGCTGTCGATAAGCCCCGCATCTTCCAGGGCGAGTATGCTGGTAGTGGCGGTTGACTGAGGTAGGTCAAGTTTTTTGGCGACATCGGTGACGTTCAGTTCCTGGTTCTGGAGGAGTTCCAGAATCCTGACGCGGATTTCAGAGCCGAGAGCCTTCAGAACTTTGCCATCCCGCGAAGAATCTATTACCAGCGTCTGACCTTTTTGGCGTTCCATACTATTCCCCGTAACGTTAGTATAACCCGCTTCCTTTGTCTACAATAATAATTGAGCCTGTTCAAACCCCGGTTTTACAATATCAATAAGATTAAGAAGGGGGAGCGTACGTTCCGGAAGCTAAGGGTATGGCGCCCTGTACAGCCTTTTTTGACGCTGCTCCCCCTCGCTCCAACCCCGCTTCGCGGGTTTTCCGCTGCCCCCACTCGTTGACACACAATGATCCGTCCCAAGGCAACGTCATTTAACTTAGCCGAACAGTGCGTGGTAAAGGAAATCGTCGCTGAAGGTGACCCGGAACATTTTCCTCCGAACGCTGAATCGTTTTTCAACCACAGCGGTCTTTCGCAGGAGATGCAGTGCCGCTTTTCTCATCACATTTAGGTTTTCCCCCGCATGGTTCGTCCGTGCCTGGCACGAGTCTTCTCCAAAACATACGTCCAGAAACCAGTGCAGTCCGTTCTCGATTGACCAGTGCCCTCGGATGATTCGTGCCGCTTCTTCCGCATCCAACCCCCGGTTGCTGATCTAATAGTGGTTGTCAACCGTGGTTTTCCCCTCTTCTACACAACGGCGCCGGTACAATATGATTGTCCTGCGGTCCTTCCACTTCTCTTTCCCCTTCAGCCAGCCTAGGTCCTCCTCCCTCAGCACTTCACGGCTCTCCTGCCGCCCGTGGTCTTTCTCAAGACCGCTCCTCCTCACGTCCGCAGGCGGGTTCCGCCCCCAGTCCTCCTCCACACCTTCGAAATACTCATTTGTCTCCCGGTACAACGTCGGCTGGTTTTCTTTCACCGGCAGCACGTAGTTCGCCCCTTTTTCCCATATCTTAGCCGCTATATCCGTCTGACACCCCATCGCCTCTATGCTTATCGTGTCCCCTTTCACATCCAGACTGTCTAACAGTTCCGGTATGGCCGTGATCTCGTTGCTCTTTTCCCCGGTTTTCACCTGGCCAAGCGCCATATTCTGAGCATTTACCCATGCACTGACTATATGCGCCTCATTCCGCCCTTGGCAGGCTGTGCCGCAAATCGTTTTCCCGTCGATAGTTATCATCCGCCCGCTTCCTTTGTTCACCCCCATAAGCCATGTTTGCAGGCCGCCGAGTAACGCCGCTGGTTCTATCCACGAAAATACCCGCGCAAAGGTCTTTTCATCCGGTATCCCCTGCGGCAACTCCGGAAAGGTCCTGAAAAAGCCCTCCTTCGCCTTCCCGAAATCCTCCGTCCCATTGAATTCATTCCATCCGGCAATGATGGTCGTAAGCCCGATTACCAGTACGTCTATCAGTTTGTGCAGAAAATGCCCACTCTGCCGCCGTTCGTCCTTTATCCCGCTGAGGTATTCCTTCATCCATGCTGTGTCTTCTTCCGTGAGATCCACTTGCTTACCCCTCCAAAGGCAAGTTCCGCTATATCACGGATTTTTAAATGACATTGCCCTGATTTACATACTTTGTCTGTTGACATTATAGGAAAAATGGTTAAGCTGGTTACCTATAGAGGAGTTTTATGACACGACAGATAGCGATTTACGGCAAGGGCGGTATTGGAAAATC
>JAITBO010000021.1 GCA_031283505.1 Treponema sp.
TCCGGTGTAATTGGAAAGGGGAAGAACATTTCAAACAGAAAGTATTTTGGAGTATCATAGCATACAATATCAGGGTAATGACCGGTAGTGTACTAAAAGCAATAGCATAATAACAGAGAGGCGGTGATTTGTTACGAGCAAGAGGGGGAAGTGTTTTTAAAGAATGGTGCAACACATGAGAAACAGGAATAAAATCCCCGTTACAAGAAAAAACAAGTATAAGTTGGCTTTGATGTTGTTTACTGTAGGTCGCCTTGGAAAAACCCAAACGAAAAATCCTGCTTTTTTAATACTTTATGGACAGACTCTAATTATCTTCCAAACCATTTTCCGCTCCTTCCGAAAGGTTTTTCGCCGCCGGCGGACAGTTCTACTTTTGAAAATTCCTTTGACCGCAAAAAATTGGAGGATTTTTTTTGGTTGACAGAAGCGCCATACCTTCTGAACTTGGGCACATGAAAACCGGCGCCAGGAAAAGAGCGGTTAAATGTGGCGGGAGGGGCCGGGCTGTCCGGGTTGTAAACAGGCCGTCAAACGATTATAGCGTACCGGTGTTGGAAAACGAAGGACAGGATGCCCGGACAAGGCGGTCGTTGATGGCCGGACCCAGACCCCGATCCGGGACCAGTTCCGCCCGGATCCGGGAAGCGCCCAGGCCGTCAAGCGTATGAAGCAGTTCAAAGAGCCGGGCTGCGGCTTCGGCAAGGTTCCCGCCTTCGGAAAGAACCAGCGTCCGGCCTTCCGAAACCGGGGAGCGGCCCGTCAAGGGACCGGAGGTCATGGGACTGAAAGCCCTAAGCCAGACATCCCTGGAGGCGGCGTCGAAGAAAAGGCGGGCTTCCCTGGCATCCCAGGGCAGGGCGATCATCTCGTCCCTGGTGTGGACGGAAAGGGGGGTCCGGGGGGCGTAGTGGCTCTTTAGCTGTCCGGGAGAACGGGGATGAACGGCGTTGTTGCCGCCGTCCCCAGCCCCGGACACCGCCCCAATGACGGCTTCCAGTTCTTCCCGGGAAACGCCGCCGGGACGGAGGATACGGGGTTCCCCGGTGCAGAGATCGAGGACGGTGGATTCCACCCCGACCACACAAGGGCCACCGTCCAGAATGTAGTCCACTTTGTCCCCCAACTGGTCGCGGACGTGTTCCGCACGGGTCGGGGAAAGGCGGCCAAAGGGATTGGCGCTGGGGGCGGCGACCGCGCCAGTGGAAAGGCGGATCAGGTTCCGCGCCGCAGGATGGGCGGGAACGCGGACGGCCACTGTCGGGAGGCCGCTGGTGGCAAGGTCCGGAACCGCAGCCCGTTTGGGCAGGACAAGGGTGAGCGGCCCCGGCCAGAACCGCCGGACGAGGAGTTCCAGACACCGCCTCCCTTCCCCGTCCAAAAGCATGGCATCGGCCACAGTATCCAGGGCGGCGGTTTCCGCGATATGCACGATGAGGGGATCGAACCGGGGGCGGCCTTTGACCTCAAAGACGCGGGCCAGGGCCATGGGGTTAAAGCAGTCCACCCCCAAACCGTAGACGGTTTCCGTGGGAAAAGCCGCCAGCAACCCCGCCCGGAGCGCTTCGGCAGCCATCAGGATTCCGGGAGTAATTTCGTCAGTGCAGGCGGAAAAAATCTTCATTTATCAAACTCACTTATCAATCTTCACATCAAATTACTGTCAGACACACGCAGCAGTATTTCTGTTCATCTAAAACCAATGCCGCCGCTTGAAAAAGTACAACATCCCCAGGGCAATGACTATCATTACGCCCCAGACAACGGGATAGGCGTAGCGGTAGTGCAGTTCCGGCATATTGATAAAATTCATCCCGTAGACCCCGACAATAAAGGTGAGGGGAATAAAAAGGGTAGAAATTATGGTAAGCACTTTCATTACGCCGTTCATCCGGTTGGACACCACCGACAGGTTTACTTCCATAACCCCCGCCATGAGTTCCCGGTAGGTTTCCACAGTTTCCGCAGCCTGGATCGCGTTTTCCTGGAGGTCCTTGAAGAAGGGCATAAGGTCGCCGCTCAACAGCGAGGAATCCATCCTCAGGAGGAGGGAAAGGCTCTCTCTGAGGGGCCAGATAGTCCGGCGCATTTGTAGGAGTTTCTGTTTGGTCTTCTGAATATCTGGGATAAAGCCGGGATCATTGTCGTTCACCGCCCGCTCCTCAAAGTTTTCGATAGTATCACCCAGGGCGTCCAGCACGATAAAATATTCGTCCACTACAGAATCCATAAGGAGATAGGACAGATAATCCGTTCCCAGCCTTCGTATCCTGCCCACGTTGTTCATGATCCGTTTTCTGATGCCGTCAAAGGAATCCTCGGGAAGCCCCTGAAAGCTGATCACCGTACTCTCCTGGATCACCATGCTGACATGATCAAAGATCAACTCCCCGTCTTTTTGAGAAATCGATTTGAGAGAAATAAAAAGGTAATGATCAAATTCTTCCACTTTGGGCCGCTGTTCCGCATCCAAGATGTCCTCTATCGTCAGGGGATGGATGCGGTAAACTTCGGCCAGCCGGGTGATGGCGTTGTTGTCGTCCGTCCCGTCCACATTGATCCAGGTTATCCCCGCAGGATTCTTGTAAGTCAAGAGTTCGTCCACCGTGGCGGCAGTCCTGGTCCAGGAACCTGCGGGATCATAACCGATAATTGAGAGTTCCATAAGACCATAGTACCATAAACCAACCGCTCATTCCAGAGTTGGGGTGGAATACGGAGATGAGCGCATCGGTCCCTCCGGGCCCGACCAGGCTATCCAGGGCTCCGCTCCGCTCCGGCCTCCTCACCCCGCTCCGCACGGCTGCGCCGCTTGCGCGGGGCTGCGGGGGCTAAACCCCTCCTATCCCTTGCGCAACTGCTTTCCTTTGGGGTCAGACCCCCTTTTCAAGACTCCCCGCCCGAAAAAAATGCCTGTACCCGATCATGTCCCAAAACTTCCTTTTTTTGGAACAGCTTCCTTTGTCCGGACAGCCCCAGTCGATGAAATGGAAAAGGAGTGTATCCGCTGGAGCCAGTGGAGGGAACAGCGGGTTATACTCTCCATAGTAGTTAACGCGCTCTTAACTTCGTGCATCTCATGTTTTCCCCGCATACATTCCAGCAGCTTCCTTTTGCCTGTGCCGATTCCAAACGGCAAAGAGTTCCGGCCCTGCTTCGTCCGCTACACCCTACCCCTAAGTAAACGCACAAGGGAGACTTCCCCGGTGTTTCTCCCGCCATTTTGTCCGTCTAAGCCATATTTCGTCATTTTCGCTCCGTTTGTTCCGTTTTGTTAGGCTCAATTACCGCGCGGTTGTATCTTACGCCGAAAATTTAGTATATTGTTAAAGAAGGGCTGTCAGCCCTCGGGACCGCTTGTAGAAGGGTCCAATTATTCCACCGGGCCTCAAGGCCGGCGCGCCCCGTAACGGGGCCGGACAAGTATCCGGCGGATGAAGTATTCGAGGGATACAAAGGAACCTGATATGAAAAGCAATAAAGGTTATGTAGATCTGGGGACGATCTTCGATGAAATTTTTGACGCCGCCCAGAATTTTAGTGACGAATTTCAGCGGAATTTCAACCAGTTCGGATCCGATTGCGGACGAGGACCTTTTGGTGGACGGGGCCCCTTCGCTCAGAGAAATCCCTTTGACGAAAACGTCGATTATTATCCTAACTATTCCTATCCCCCCATGAACGTCTATATGATCGGGAACCGGAATATGATCTTCGAGTTCGCCCTGGCCGGGTTTGACGAAAAAGACATCAGCCTCTCCTTCCAGGGAGACTATATGGTGTTTTCCGCCAAAATCGCCGGAGACTTCCCTCTGCCGGGAAGCTCCGCAGAAGACGGCGAAACCCGTTTTCCCGACGAAAATATCCGGTATTTCAAACGCCGCCTCAAACTAAAGGACATTGAAAAACAGAAATACTATGTTCCCCTGGACAAATACGCCCAGGAAAAAGTCAAGGCGGTCTATAGAAACGGCATCCTCAAGGTGACCATTCCTCCCAAGGACGAACCGGATCAGAGCGACGGAATCAAAATCGAGATCATCAAAGAGGGGAACTAATTTCTAAAGAGGGAGGCTGTTCCAAAACTTCAGTTTTGGAACAGCCTCAGTTCCTTATCTTTTGTCCTTACAGTGGCGCGGGGCGTTCGCAGGTACTCTTTACCCGGTAGTACTGTCCCGAAGCGGAAGCGTCGTGTATACCGTGCATCACCTCCAGAACATGGCAGGCCAGTTCTCCGCTTGCCCGATGGGGGCGGTCTCCGGCTATGGCCTCCGCCATGTCGGTGATCCCCAAGCCCCGGCTGTTTTCGGGATAACCCTTGAGCAGGGGAATCTCCGACCATGTTTCCGAACGGAACCGGGAAACATAGACCGGACCGCCGAAAGTGTTGGGGTCCGGAACGCGGAGGCTGCCTTCGGAACCGTAAATTTCGATGAAAGGCAGGGTATGGGAATAGACATCGAAGCTTGTGATGATGGTTCCTACAACCCCACTTGAGAAGTCCAACGTCCCCGCTATATGGGTGGGAACATCCACGGCAATCCTTTTCCCCTTTTGGGGTTCACTGGCGACAATCCGTTCCTCAAAGCCTTTTTGCGCCGAACCGGAAACACGGACGACAGACCCCAAGAGGCTCACCAGTGCGGTAAGGTAATAGGGCCCCATGTCGAACATGGGGCCGCCGCCTTCCTTGTAGTAGAACTCCGGGTTCGGATGCCAGTGTTCATGACCGTGGTTCATCATGAAGGCGGCGGCGGCAACGGGCTTTCCTATCCATCCGTCGTCAAGGAGCTTGCGGCAGGTCTGTATCCCCGCGCCCAGGAAGGTGTCCGGCGCGCCGCCCACCCGCACTTTGGCGGCGGCGGCGGTCTCGACGACTTCAGCGACTTCTTCCTGTTTCACGCAGAACGGCTTTTCGTTGTAGACGTGTTTTCCCGCCCTGACCGCCGCCAG
Organism: Treponema sp.; assembly: GCA_031283505.1. The sequence goes on from JAITBO010000021.1 coordinate 4,954, forward strand.
AGCCACCGGATAATGGTAAGGCGGCTGGGTAGTATTGAGAACTATGTCCACATCAGGACTGCTCAGAAGCTCCTCCGTCGTTTGAATATGCTTCAATGAATACTCGGCAGCCGCCTGAGCCGCTCGTTCTGGAATATAGTCGGTCACGGCAGTCACCTTGACCCTATCTTTAAACATTCCGTTAAGATTTTTCAGATAGATTCCGCTGATATTACCAATTCCCACTATGCCTATACGCTGCATTCCGGACTCCTCAATACATCCCTAATCCGCTCTTCCATTCATCCGTGGAAAGACCTTTTTCCACAGCGATCCGTTTACCTTCCGCTGCCCAGAGCATACCCCGTTTCATAAGTTCCCATGCCTGGGGAATGTCGAATACATCGTTATGATGTCCCAAAGCATTGTAAAACACCCGGCCATGGCCCCATCTCCTGGTCCACACCTGGGGAATATCCACTTCGCCGTTAGCCGAATGATACCACTTAACTGTGGGGAACCGGGTGGCCGCCAGAACCTCGTTGGCGGGATCCACATGAAGGTAATACTGCTCGGAAGAAATATCGAAATCCCCAATCCCCTCGGTGATGGGATTGGACTTGCTCGTGATATGCACCCGGTACTTAACGCCATCGCAACCGGGATGGGCGACCCAATTGGCGCCGGTGATGAACTGCCAGAGTACGCCGGTCCGGAAGGCGTCGCACATACCCCCGTGACAGCCAGCCATACCTACGCCGGAACCTATTGCCTCAGCCAGGGGCTCGAAAAAAAGCCTGGGCAGTTCAGAAGCCATAGTCCAAACCGGTATAAAAAGGTCCAGGTCTTTAAGAGTCTCCAGGTCTTCGAGTACATCCACAGTTTCAGACAGGGAAACTTCAAAATTTTCGGATTCCAGAAATTTCTTAAACCGTTCAAAAATGAGTTTCGGCTCATGGCCGTCCCATCCGCCGCAGAGAATCAACGCCTTCCGTTTCATGTAACGCCTCCTTATTTTTTTTGGTCATACGGACAAAAACGCCTCGTTTATCCCGGAATAATCGTTAGCTATGGTCAGGGAGTCCAGTATCTGGGAAATCTGTCCCCGGTGATGGGTACCATGGGCCGCAAGCTGCTGAAGCATAAAGGAGAGGGGAACCGATGCGGGATTTCCTCCATACCAGTCGAGTTTTACCGGAGCCTTTATATCCGCATCCGTGAGGGCGGTGACAAAGTTAACGAAAGCGTCATCGACAGCGGCAAGATCGTCCACAAGCTGTTTCCACTGGGTTTCCGAAAGTTTGCCTTCGGGAACGGCTATCTTGTCAATCTGAGAAAGGGCCTGTACTGCCGTAGCGTTATGGGGAACGGCGGCTTTGAATATTCCCAGGAAGAACCTGGTCCCCCCAAGGATATGGGCCAGGAGCCCCGAAAGGCTCTTGTAAAAGCTCCCGCGATCCTTTTCCCTTTCCTCATGGGAAAGTTCTTTCAAAATTGAAACGATGGTTTGATTCGCCTCGCGGTTATACCGGGCAAAGATAAGAAAAACTTCTTTCATGATATTACTCCTGTTATAAAAATAATCTCAAACTACAGGCGGTTGAGAGATGAATTATGATACAACGCCCCAGGCAGGTTTACAATACCCCACCCCCCCACTCCTGACCAGGCATATAAAATACCGCGTCCTTTACAGCACAAAGAATTACAAAGTCCGCGCTGTTTTATATACCTTGTTTCTTTAGTATTACAGGGACTTACAAATATATGCGCTGACTCCGCATTTATCCAGGCTGATGTTCTTAATCCGAATCGTACAGCCGGAAAATCTCCCCTTTCAAAAAGCTAAACTTGAACCGACGAAATACAGACTGTCAAATCCATATTCTACCCCTCCTATGCCTTTCGCTCCGTCACGGCGTACCAACAAGGGGTCAATATATTTCCCCGAATTTTTTGAAACCCAAATCAATGAAGAGACCGGAAACCTCTATATCCGGTATAGGACGATCACCATTGTCACGATGGAGAGATTGACTCCCCGGATAGTCTCACGGATACCGGCGTCAATCTCCATTGCGTTTTGGGAATAGGCAAAATCAAGGTGAAACTGGCCGCCCTTGAGGGGCTTTGGCGGCTTTTTAGGACTGTCATATATGTTGGCTTGGGTTCTATAGGGGGCTTGCCTTTGTACTGTTATCGTGCTAATATAATACAAGTAACGTTATTCTATGTAGTTAGTGTGTTTAGCGCAAGGTATAGAATAATGAAGAAAATGCAGTTGCCAAGCATACAGAGAGAGACTAGCTCATCTGGATAGAGCGTCAGCCTCCGGAGCTGAAGGTGGTGGGTTCGAGTCCCGCGTCTCTCAAAGACTTATCTCTTTACAGGATAAGGAATTAG
>JAITBO010000069.1 GCA_031283505.1 Treponema sp.
AGCGGGGACACGAGCGAACAGTCCATGTTCATTCTCTACGGAACCGGGGCCAACGGGAAAAGCACGTTTCTCAATGTCATCCAAAACATTCTGGGGGATTACGCCCTGTCCACTTGGGCCGAGACCTTCATGAAGCGGAATAACGACACGGCCACCAACGACATAGCCCGGCTGCGGGGGGCGCGGTTTGTCACCACTTCCGAGACCGAACAGGGGAAGCGGTTATCGGAACATCTCATCAAGCAGGTTACGGGGAACGACGCCTTAACCGCCCGGTTTCTATACGGCGAATATTTCAACTTTGTGCCTACATTCAAGATTTTCATGGCTTCCAACCATAAGCCTGTGATAAGGGGAACCGACCATGGGATCTGGCGGCGGATTAAATTGATTCCCTTTACCACAAGGATCACCGGGGACAAGCGGGACAGGTATCTTGAACAAAAACTGCTTACGGAAAAGTCGGGTATTCTGAACTGGCTGATTGAGGGGGCACTACGTTGGAAACAGGAAGGGCTGAATGTTCCGGCGCTTATCACCAATGCCACCGATGAGTACCGGGGGGAGATGGACGTTATCGGGAACTTTATTCGGGAACGGTGCGTCCAGAATCCGGGGGCGGCGATCCGGGCACGGGAGTTGTTTCAGGTATACCAAGACTGGTGTGATGAGAACAATGAGATGGCTACGAGTGAACGGATGTTCGGGATTCGCATGAAGGAATTGGGCATGGTACAGAAACGGACTTCCGAGGCCCGGTTCTGGCAGGACCTGGCGGTACAGGCGTAACGGTTGCCGGGTTGGGGTTTGGGGTTTCCCCGTGCCCCTTCCCCCGGTTGGGTAGTGAAGGCATGATAGACTGATTTTCTGACTGCCGCCGTTGATATAGTTTACTATGGAGATGACGGCAGTCTTTTGTATTGATACGCTAAAAAACATGAAAAAAGTATCCTGACAGTGATTATCGCGGGTTTGTACAGAAGCTGGCATTTTTCAGAAGACTGTAATCCCATGCGCACGCTCCCCTTGCTAAAAAATCAGATTTTAAATATGACGCTTACGCTCACGCCTGACATAATTTACGTCATGGTATCCTACATTGAAAATCGTGGTATTGAGAAATATCTTTTGATATTCGTTTTCTCCTATTATTATATTTCTTTTTCTTTTTTGCTTATGCTTTATAAAAAAAAGAAATAAATAGAAAAAAAGTATATATAAGGGGTTTCCCGGAAATTGAAGCAAGAGCATACATACTACATTGGCGGGGGATTTTTTCTGTAAGCTGATGATAACCCGTCAGGCCGCTGGTCGCAGCCCGGCGGTTATATTGGCCTTGTCCGGCGTAAGTATGGCGTACCTGTACGCCAGTGTGCTTGTACGCCTTGGGTCTCACGCCGAGAGTTTGCGGCTGGCATCCTTTGGGGAAAATGCCTGCCCTGCCCGGAGGGATGGGCGGTATTATGGGGTTTCATTTTTTGGTTACGGTTCATCACTTATCACTGTGGGAAAATGCGGTGGTATGCGGGTTTGCGGATAAGTTTTTCACTGGGGAAATTGCCGCCTGTCCGCTTTAGCGGTCGGGCGGTTATTGCAGGTAGACGTATCATTACGTAGTTTCGGGGAGGCGGTATCACTTGCGTCAGCCGCGGGGCTGATTGCGCTGTGTGTGATGGGAAGCCGAAAAACCGGGCGGGCGGATTACACCCCGCTGTGGTGGTGTGGCGGCGGGGGCGGCAGGACGCCGCCCCTCCCCCTTTGAGCCGTTAAAGGACGGGTTTGCGACCAGAGCGTAACGCAGTGAAGCGGAGAGAGCAAACCCCTCCTATTTGCTTTAGAGCGGGGGAAGCCCGGCGGCGAGGGGGAGGGACAATATATGCCGCCGCCACACCACCACCGAAGTACGCTTGTCTTGTAGGTTACGCGGCCCTGGGCGGGCTTATTACGCTATACTCCCCACGGTGCTTCATCATGCGGGTAGCTGTAACGGTATGCCGGAGGATATGTGGAAATGGAGGACGGGCGGCGTGGCGGTACGCTATGCCGCCTGTTTACCGGCTGGGGGAGGCCGGAGGCGGAGTATGGGGCTTGCCCCGGTGCGGAGCCGGAGGCCGACCCTGGGAGGGTACGCCCGGAATTGGAGTAACGGCGGATATATGTGGCTGAAGGAGCGGGAAGCTGTAGCCGCGGTGGGGGGTAATGCGGCGCATGGCGGAGGCCGCCGCCGTTCCCCCGAAGGGGGTACGGCAGTTTTGGGGGAGGGATATTCGGGGATGGTTGTGGGGTTCAAGGGGAAGGCAGGGGCCGGACGACAGTAAGCCTGATACAGGGATGGGATGATATTTTGGGGACTTGTGCCCCTGCCTTAATCCCCTTGGTTCAACCGGGAAAAAAGACGGTAGGCCCGGAGCGTAACGGAGTGGCCTTACGGCTTTTTGTCCTTTTTGGTTTCTTCCGGGTAGGGTGCGGGTTCCTTTGCGTTGCTTTGCTTCTGGCTTTTACTTTGCGGGAAAGAAACCGGGCGGTAGTGATAAAAAACAGGGCCTTCATATTAAGGCTTGGGATAACAAAAACAGTGTCAAATTAGGGCCTGGATGTATATTTAGGTGGAAAAGGTAGCTGGATACCCCCGGCTCTGAATTGGGCAGTAAAGCCGCTGGTTGTAAAGCAATTTTAAAAGTGCGGTATTTGCTGGTATTGGATTTTCCTTTGACGGTGGATTTCACACAATGACCGAACCAATTTTATACCGCTTTACCTTTTTGCTTTATCTCGCGAAAAAACGAAGAACAGACCGGGTCATTGGTCTGAAAAACAAGTGGTTTTTAGACGGCAAAGGTTGTAAAAAAGACCTGTCGTAAATGGGCATGGATGTACTTTCCAGCAAAAAAGACAGTTTGATACCCCAGTACGGAATATGGGCCGGTTATGCTATGTTTGGGAATATTTTTTATGAGGCAGTAACCTACAAATTTTTATTTTCGAATAACACAACCAAAATTTTGCTGAAATGATTGCAGATGTGATTGCAATATCTTGTC
>JAITBO010000136.1 GCA_031283505.1 Treponema sp.
ATATTGCGAAGTTACAAGAGTTCTTACAACAGTCCCCGACCTATTTCTCTGCAACCGAATGTGACCACTATTTTACCCATGCAGGATATACCCTACATTTTTGATAGAAACGCTCTAGCGTTCTATACTAATATTAGGAAAAATTATGTATTCAAGCTGCCTTCATACCCATACGAATTTTTGCGACGGGAAAGGTGGTGTAGAGGCTTTCTGCCGGGCCGCCTGGGAAAAGGGTCTTTCCGCCATTGGGTTCAGCGCCCACGCGCCCCTGGCTAAAAAGACGGGGCTTAAAACAGACTGGCACCTGAGCGATGAACGGCTCGGTGAATACATTGATACGGTTAACGCCGCCCGCCGCCGCTGGGCGGAAAAACTGCCGGTCTACCTTGGCCTGGAGATTGACTATATCAAAGGACTTATAAGCCCTGCGGACAGGGATTATAAGTCCCTTGGGTTGGACTATATTATTGGTTCCGTGCATTACATCTTTCCCCCAGACGGCAGCGAACCCTTTACCGTGGACAGCCCCGCGGAGGAATTTGCACAGGATGTGGCGCGGCATTTCTCCGGCGATGGGGAAACCCTGGTGGAAACGTACTGGGACGCGGTGGAGGGAATGATTTCGGCAGGGGGCTTCGACCTCCTGGGCCATCTCGACATAATCTGCAAGAACAACACCCGGGACGAATACTTTGATGCCCGGGGAGGCCGCTACTGCAAACGTATCCGCAAAATTGCACCCTTGGCCGCCCATTCCGGAGCGGTGATAGAGGTAAACATCGGCGGCCTTAACCGCGGCAGAACCACGGAACCTTACCCGTCCCTGGGCCTGCTCCGGCTTCTCCGGGAACACCATGCTCTGGTAACCATCACCTCCGACGCCCATGAACCGGCTCACCTGGGAGGCCACTACGACACCGCCCGGAAGATCCTGTTACAGGCAGGATATGCCGAGACCGTGGAGTTTGAGGGACCGGGAAAACCCTGGAAAAAGATAACGATCACAGAGAACAGAGAAGAATGATAGAACGGCGGACGCTTTCTTCGCGCTGTTCACTATTCACAGTTCCTACCGGTTCCGGCGTTCTTCGGCGGTTTTACACTCGATGCACATAAGGGCGTAGGGGATGGCTTCCAGACGCTCCTGGGGGATGCGTTTACCGCACTTTACGCAGAGGCCGTATTTACCCTGTTGGATTCGGGTCAGGGCGGAATCTATCAGTTTGAGGCGTTTGAGATCCTGGGAACCCAGTGCTTCGATCATCTTCCGGTCTATATCATCGGAGGCGATATCGGCCAGGTCCTTGGGGTCCATTCCCTCCACAATTTCTTTAAAATCCTCGTTACTTGAGACAAGATTCGCGATAATCTCCATCTTGAGATTCGTCAGGGATTTTTCCATACGCACAACTAATTCTTGATCCATGACTGCCTCCTAAAAACTATTTAATTGGGGTACATTGCCGTGTATCGAAGCTTTTGTCAATAGGGCTGATACGGGTACTGGCCGTCGGTGCCCGGCGTCTTTTTTTACCGGGAACGCCTGAAAATGTGAACTTGGTATTTGTTAGCGGTTTTGGCGGATCCTGTAACTCGTCTTAATCAACATTTTTTCCCGGTACTGCCTGACAATGGAGATCACCACCAGCGCAATTATGGTAACCCCGTAGGGTATCATTAACACAAAATCGGTGGTTACGTTTTCCATCTGCAGCCGTTTCGCCGCGGCATCCGAGGCGCCGAAAAGCATGGAGGTGAACAGGGCGCCGATAGGGGACCCGTTCACCATGTTGGAAGCCGCAAGTCCGATAAATCCCCGGGAGCTTGTCATGTTTCGGCTGAAGGAGGTGAGGTACCCCATGGAGAGGAAAGCCCCTCCCAGGGCGCCCAGGAATCCTGAAATGATGTAGGCGATGAACTGTATCTTTACGATGGAAATACCGACGCTCTCCGCCGCGTGGGGGTTTTCTCCAACACTGCGCATTCGTAACCCTAAGCGGGTCCGGTAGATAAAAAAGTGCACCCCAAAGGCCGCGATGATCGCCATATAGGTAAGAATATTGTGGCCTGATAAAATATCCCCCAGTACCGGGATATCCTTGAGTACCGGAATTACCAGAGAGGGCAGGGACTTGGAAGGTATCCCCGCGGAATTGGCTTTTTTCCCGGTTAGGACATAGAGGATGAAAATGGTTCCCCCCACCGCGGCCAGGTTCATGGCAATGTTGGTAAGGTACAAATCCGCCTTGCCGATAAACGATGCGTAACTGATAAACAGGGCCACCAGAACACCCGCGGCGATTGCCCCCAGAAGGCCAATCCAGGCGCTGCCCGATATCCCTGAAACCAGGACGCCTCCCAGGGCTGCGGCGAGCATCATACTTTCTACCGCCATGTTGAGGAGCCCCGTCTTGGTACAAACCGCGGCGGCCAGGGCGGCGTATATCAGGGGTGTGCTGAGCCGCAGCACGGAAAAAATAAAACTGGTTACTAATTGTACACTCATTTGTTTTTTAACTCCTCCTTGGCGGCTTTGAAGATCAAACGGCGCTTAAGTCCCGAAAGGAACATTTCCGCGGCTATCAGCAGGATGATGATCCCCTGGATGATGCTGACAAATTCCGGAGAAATATCGGTGGAGCGGTTTACGATATCCGCGCCGATGCGGATATACGCCAGGAGCAGGGCTCCTACCGGTACCAGCGCGGGATTTTTGTAGGCCAGCACCGCTACCATGAGCCCGTCAAAACCATGGTTTGTCAGGCTTGTCCATTGAAACCGCGTGTAACGTCCCATTATCTCCACGGCCCCCCCAAGTCCCGCGAATATACCCCCGATCACCTGGGACATCAACACAACGCCGTTGACCCCCATACCGGCATAGAAGGCGAAATTCGGATTAAACCCCACGGTACGCATGGAATATCCGAAGGGGGTCTTGTAGAAGATCATCATCACAATCAGTACACAAGCCAAGGCTATGAAGATTCCCTGGTGTATAGTAGTTCCCGGAATAATTCTGGAAAGGAGCGCCGCCTTCGGCAGGGGTAAGGTAGCGGTGATTGCCAGGCTGGTGTCCTTAATCACGAACTTCATCACGTACTGAGTGAAGTACATGAGGATGGTGTTAAGCATCAGGGACACCACCACCACGTTGGCATTGAACTTGATATTAAGAAAAGCAGGAAACGCCGAAATACAGGCCCCCGCTGCCGCGCCGATTAGGAGCAGCAGGGGAATCATAATGAACTGAGGTACGTTGTCCCCGAGCATCAATGATACCCAGGTGATTATGCATCCTGAAAAGATGAATATCCCCTCCCCTGAAAGGTTGAATTTATTTACTGCGTGCATAAAGCACATGCACAGGCCGGTGAAGACCAGGGGTATCGCAAGGGCTACCATATCCCCGATGCGGCTTAAGCGCTCGAAGGGGCCTACGATAAAGTGGCGTATGGCAGCCAAGGGTTCCGTGCTGATAAGGGAAATAATAACCAGGGAAATCAGGTAGGCTAAAAGTACCGCCGCCATAACCCGAAAAACCTCGAAAAACGATAGAATCCGTTCGGTCTTTTTCATAATAGCCCCCGCATCTCCTCGGCCGTCATTTCCCTGATTCCCAGCATATATTCCCCCAGAGTTTCTTCGCTGATACGCTTAGCCTTGGGGAACACCGCCACAATCCGTCCCCCCCGCATCACCAGAAGGCGGTCGCTTACCTCAAGTATTTCGTTAAGGTCCGCGGAAATAAGCAGAACCGCTATGTTATCTTCCCGGCACTTCCTGACCATGGTTTTACGGATCATCTCCGAAGTACCCACGTCAATACCACGGGTGGGCTGGTTAGCCAGGAGCACATTACTTTTACTGGTAAATTCCCGGGCAACCACCACTTTTTGTATATTGCCCCCGGACAGCATCCGTACCTGCTGGTCCCGGTTATCACAGGCAATTTCGAACAGCTTGATATATTCATCCGCTACCTGGTTAATTTTTTTCCGGTTCATAAAGGGGCCCCGCTTAAATTCCCTATCCCGGTACCGGTCGGCGATAATGTTCTCTTTTATCGAAAGATTCGCCGCACAGCCGTAGAGCATACGGTCTTCGGGAATATGGGCCAGCCCCAGGGCACGGATATCGTGAATGGATTTACCGGTTATTTCAGTCCCGTTTATGGTTATACTTCCCCCGGTATAACCGGCCATACCGGAAAGCATCTCGGATATTTCCTTCTGCCCGTTTCCTTCAACCCCGGCGATACCGGTTATTTCGCCTTCATACAAATTAAGGTTGAAATCCTTGATTACGGGGTTCCCCAAAGGATCAACCTGCAAAAGATCCCGGATTTCTACCACCGCCTTGCCCCTTGTGGGGTCCTTTTTTTCTATTTCAAGGATTACATCCCGTCCTACCATGAACTGGGAAATTCTCTTCTCATCCAGATCCTCTATGTTGAACGTACCCTGACAGTACCCGTGACGGAGTATGGTCACCCGTGAACAGAGACGCATTATTTCTTCCAATTTGTGGGAGATAAAAATGACGGCATGGCCGTTGTTTCGCAGCAGGATCAGTTGTTCAAAGAGTTCTTCCGTCTCCTGGGGAGTTAAAACAGCGGTAGGCTCGTCCAGGATAAGCACCTTGGCGCCCTTTATCAGGGCTTTGATAATTTCCACCTTCTGCATAAGCCCCACGGAAAGATCCTTCACCTTCATCCGCGCGTCGACATTAAATTTGTAGGTATCCGCCACTTCCTGGGTTATTTCCACGGCCTTTTCAAAATCAAACAGCCCGTTCTTTAAGGGTTCGATACCCAGTACCACGTTTTCCGCCACCGAAAGGGAGGGGAGCAGCATAAAGTGCTGGTGAACCATGCCGATACCCTTGGCTATCGCATCCAGGGGGTTCTGTATGTTTACTTCTTGTCCCCGGATATAAATGGAACCGCCCTGACGGTCCTCCATGCCGAAGAGTACCCGCATAAGGGTCGTCTTACCGGCGCCGTTTTCGCCCACCAGGGCGTGGATCTCGCTTTCGTTTACCGCAAAGGAGATATCCTTGTTCGCAATAAAGCCGTTGGAGTATATTTTGGTAATACCTTCCATACGGAACATTTCTTCAGCCATAAACACCCCAGAAAAAAGGGACCGGTTACCGTTTTAACGCAACTGTCCCTTATTATTGAATACCGAAATGCCGCCTCAGGGCTTTACGCTGTTCACAAAGGCGTTGTAATCGGACATGCCGTTGGCAAAATCAAAATAACTTCTCACTTTAATCTCTCCATTGGCGATCTTATCCCTGGTGCTTTCCAGTTTTTGCAGGAAAGCGGGGTCTATATTGGCGCGGAAATAGTTGTTATCCGCATATCCAACTGCTTTTTCTTTTACACCCAGCGTGCGGATGGTACCCCAGAATTCCCTGCCTTCCTTGAGATCCGCGAAGATGGAAACAAAGGTATTGCCAACTTCCTTTAACATGGAAGTGTAAATAACATTCGCCATGGTGATGTTGCCGCTCTGGCGCAGGGCTTCGTATTGATCCGAATCAACACCGATGGTCCATACCCTACCGTTAAGGGCGATGGCCGCGTCAAAGGCGCCAATGCCGGCAGCCCCGGCTACAGGGAAGAATACATCCACGGCGGAGGTATTATGCTGGCTCATGCAGAGTTCCAGCATAGCCGCGGTATCGATCCAGTTTCCAACCCATCCGGTGGCAACCTTGATGCCGGGTTTATGCGCCTTGGCGCCTTCGATATAACCGGTAATAAAATCACAGATAACCGGGTTTTCCATCCCGCCCACCGCTCCGATAACGCCGGATTTTGAAATCTCCGCGGCCACCATGCCAACCAGATAGCTCCCTTCATTTTGGGCAAATACAACGTAGAGGATGTTATTGTAGGCAACCGTAGTCTCCCGGCCCACGTCAAAGACGACGAATCTTTTATCCGGGAAGGAAGCGGCCGCCGATTCAATAGCCTCTTTGAAGGATTCACTCCCTAGAATGTATCCCACCTCCGGATCTTCCGCCGCCTCGCGGACAAAGGCTTCGCGCTTAGACAGATCTTCCCCGACTTCAATTGCCTGGGTTTTAAATCCATAATCCCGTTCCAGGACTTTGAGCCCCGCCGCTCCGGAATCGTTAAAGGACATATCCCCAAGGCCGGAATTGACAAAGACAATCTTCCCCGGCCCCTTCTCCGCCGCGGTTCCGCCTGTTGCGGCGGGAGCTTTCTTGCCGCCGCA
>JAITBO010000180.1 GCA_031283505.1 Treponema sp.
GAATCCCCGCGTCCTAAATTATTCCCGCTTCTCCCTCCGGTTATATCCTGTTCGACAATTTTATATAATTCCGGATGTGCTTCCAGAAGGGTATCCAGTAATCCGAACTCGGGATTCCTCGACCAATTTGCTTCTTCAAACTTTAATACCAGAGGTTGAAATAATTTCATTTTCATAGTTTTGATTATTTCACTTTTCTATTTTTTTTGCAATATATCGCAAAACGAATTTTGCCTTTTCCAATTAACCACTTTTCAGGAATAGTTGTGTAACTCATCGTCAACAACGGATAAATCCCCCCAGCACCGCCTTCCCTTTGCGTCTATTATTTCAGGCCGGTGGATATGGCAGAGTTTCCCAGTTCCTTCCCCGATGAGGGTTTCTTTCTCGTAAACGGCATAACTTTCCGCAAGTAATGTATCTTTCAGAAAGTCGCTGCCGGAAGAAATCAAACCGTTCAGCCCCTTCCTCCCCCCTTTGCCTCTGGTTCGAGGTTATATGCGCTGGCCCTGGCACTAACGGTTGACCGTAACCATACCGTCCACAATCCTGAGATTTGGCCAGGCAACAGTGGTATACCAACGATCCGGTTTTGGAATATCGGCGCTGAAATCGATCTCCGTAAAATACACGTATTGTCCCCGTTCATCGGTCAAAAAGACAGGAAAATAGGAGACCCCTTTATCGTCGTTCATCACATTTTGTTGCAAATAAATATCAAAGATCGACCATGGTTTATCCAGGGTAAAAACCACCGCCGGATCCCGATCCGACGAGGCCCGGTAAAACCGGAAACTTAAACCCTGGTCAATGGGACCGCCCCCGGCCAGATTCGTCTTTTCGTTCGTATAGGTGTTGAACGACTGGGGGCTTCTCCCAGAGGCGGAAACCTCCAGGTATCGGAAACGGTTGACAGCAAGCAGGCGGCCACTCAGTGAGAGTTTTCCCTGAATGTCGATGGGCGGCTGGGAGATGGTCCAGGTGAGGGGCTTGACGGGGTTTACCACTGCCGCGGCAAACTGATAGATCGTCTGCGCCCAGGTCTGGGCGAAGGAACCCCGGAACAGGATCGGATGCAGTACCGGCTCTAGAGGGTTCTCTTCTTCAGTGGCTTGTACCGGCAAATCGCCGGCCCCCATGTCCCGCAGCAACAGGGCCAGGTCCTCCAAATCATTCATGGAGAGGACATCTTCCCGGGGCATATCGGAAACCAGGGGGAATACCCGGAGACTTTCCAGTTTTTCGGAAAAAGCCGCCAATTTAAGGCTGCAAAAGGTTTTCGACAGGATGGTAATACCGTCCATGATGAAATCGTTCCACCAGCCTATGCTGATATTCCGGGTGTCCGAATACACGGTCATATAGGTTTCTTTAATTTCGTCCATGGGCAAAGTCCGGATCTGCTTAAAGGCCGGTTCCGCTTCCACAGGCAGTCTGCTCCAGGCGGTAAGCATCCGATCCGCGTCGGCGCTCAGGAAGCCGGAGAGCAACTTTATCCGGTCGTTCAGGGAAGCGATACTGTCGGCTTTTTCTCGCTTTAACACATCGGACAACACAATATCGTTGACATCGTTTAATACACCGATACATTCGGTATAGAGGGACTGGAGCACCGAATTGATCTGGTAGGGTTTGGTTTGATTCACCCGCTCCCGGTACTCCCGCCACCCCGGAGAGGGGATATAGGCTTTATCGGGATAATTCCCCCAATAGCTGAGGTAATAACCCAGGTAGGTACTGAATGCATCAGTCTGATATATGCTCCGGTCCCGGTTTTGCAGGAATTTAGGCTGTTCCTTAAGGTTGACATAATGAGTAAAAAGATCGTTATATGCCGCGATACCATCAGTTATCTCTTTCACTATCCCCGGATCATAGCCCCGGTTATACGCTATCCCCCCCAAGGCGCTTTGAATTGCCCGTCCGGAGAGGGAAAAAAGCTCCCGGTTTTCCACTTCAGAACGGGAGGCTATCATGGCGTTTATAGTTTCAGAGGAACTGGAGAGGAAATCGTATTCGGTACTCAAAACAACATAGCGGTTGAGATAGGCCTGGGCCGCGAGGGCGATCCTGCCATTGCTGATAAGAGTAGAAACCTTTTCGTTTTCCGCATAGGGTTTGACGTAGGCTTCGTAATTATCAAAGGCCGCAATAATGTCATATTGGCCGTTCATCCAGTTCAAATTGGCGGTATTCCGTAGCTGCACCGGGTCCGGTATATCCACCGCTCCGGCAAGGTTCAGAATCTTTTCCACCACTATAAAAAGGGAATCCGAATCCGGTTCTTTGGTCATTTTCTCGGAGAGGAGTTCGTTGTTTTTCAGGCTCAGGGCGGCGGTCCGCAGGGTTGCCAGTTCACGGGTCAGGTTGTCGGAAAACTCCCGCTCCAGGGCGCTGACGGTTCCCAGGATACTGCCCCGGTTTCTGTTGCTTTTTTGCCTGATAAAATCCATATCCTGTTTAAAAAAATCATTGTACTCCTTTACCGCGTAATTGATCACCAAATCGTTGAACAGGTAGTTGTTTATCAGATTGTTTCCAAAGGGGTCCCCGTCGGCGTTAAGCCCCAGGGGTATCTTTGTCCGGAACAGTTCGCTTTTTATATTCTCAAAAAGCTCCCTACCCCGGGAGATAAGGCTGTTTTGGGTTTGGCTTAGGTCCTCCCATTCGTTGACCAGGTTCTGGACATCCCGCAGGGAAGAAGCGTCCCCGGCCCGGCGCAAGAGCAGGGTGATCCGTCCGTAGTTGGTAACAATGCCCTGGGACAGGGAAACCAGGTTTTTTATCTTCCCGTAGAGGGAATCGGGGTAAACCGACAAGCGCTGCCAGGCGGAGAGGATGATCTGTAAGGCCGCGCCCTTGGCCTGCAAAAATTCATCGGAGTAGACATAGGCCGCTTCTTCCGCAAAGGTATACCGCCGGTCATTCCGGGGGATAAAACTGTTGAGCAGGGCCCGCGAATCATTGGAAATCTCCGGCAACAGATAGGTTATCATGGCTTCGGGGTTATACTGATTGGAACGGAATATCCGCTGAAAATTATCCTGTCCCAATTCGTCAAGCCGGGTAAAGGATTCTATGACGGTACGCAATTCCCGGTCAAGCACCGGGGTTTCAAAGGACTGATCGATCAATTTGGCCCCCACGTTTTTGATGAGGGGGGTTCTGATAAGGCTCCCATAGAGCTGGTTGGTAATAAAGATCCGGTCCCGGCGGCCCATGTCGAACTCCCGAAAGACCAGGAGGTCCGAAAGCAGGAACCCCGGGGAAGGAACCATGTTAGTGTTCCGGTAGGCCATGGCGTTGTAGTAGAACTGCACCGGAGAAACCCCGTTGCTTTGGGTAAGGTTGTTATTCAGGGCAAAGGTCCTGTCCCTGTTTTTTATGATGAGGGGATGACCGACGCCGCTCCTACCCTGTAGGGCCGGAGTAAGGGACTGATAATAACTGGTAACCTGGGCCAGGGACATGGTGAAGTCTTTGGTTTTAAAAAGGGCGGTGTAGAAAATGATAAAAGAGAAGATCACCAAAACCCCGCAGAGGGCAAAGAAAGGTATCACCCGACCGAGGGCTTCTTTTCTGACAAAGGCCGCATAGGGGGAAGGGTTAAAAATATACTTTTGCAGCATATCCCGGATAAAATAGGGCTGGGAAACCGGGGGTTTTGCCTCCTCGAGGAGAAAGTCCTCGGTGTTTTTTCCCGCCAGGGCGGCAATGTCGGGACTAAAGGAAACCCCCAGATCCGTGGAACTGGTAAAGAAAAGCCCGTCGAAGACCGTATCCTTGGTTCCGTGGAAGGTATCTTCGCTGAAAAGAGTGTCAAGATAAATGTGGAGGTTGCGGTAAAGGGCGTCGAAATTTTCGGGGAACAGAAATATCTTCCCCGTTATATCCATCCGGTTTGATGTGCCGGAGAGACGGAGCTGTAACTCCCGGGAATTCATGCTTTTTTTATAGCCTGAACGGAGCCGACGGAGCAGGTCGTTCCAAAAATTTTTGAAATCTTCCACCCGGTACGAAGCGGTTTTGTTTTCATACCCCAGGATCTGGTGCCGCAATTCCCCCGAAAACCCCAGGGCATATTCTCGGAACCCGTTCACCATATCGAGTTTGGTCACCACCACGTAACAGGGCAGGCGCATCCCGCTGGCATCCAAAAGGTGGGCCAACTCATTGGCCATGAGGGTGGCTTTTTTGTGGGTCAGGTCCCCGTTGTCCGCTAAAAGCGCGTCTGCGGGAATGGTCAAGATCACCCCGTCCAAGGGCTTGCGGTAATGCCTGCGGCAGATCTGGCGGATGATGTGGGTCCATTCCGCGCTGGAACCCTCAAGCCAGCGGTCAAAAAAAACGCCGCCGCTTACGTCGCAGACCACCGCCTTGCCCCCCAGCCAGAACCGCACGGACAGGCTCTTTTCATCGGGAGCGACCTTCGTTTCCTCCGCCGAGGGGACCAGTTCCAGTTCGCTCTCCCGGAGCATGGTCGATTTTCCCGAAGCAGGTTCCCCCAGGAGCATGAACCAGGGCACCCTGTAAAGCCCCCTGCCGTGGAGGGAAGCAAGGTCAAAACCCTGCTTGAGCAGTTCGTTTATCTTAAAGATATTGTCGGAAAGCTCTTCCTTGGCCTTTTCGTGCTTTTCTCCCCCTTGGGCAAGCCGGGCCACATGGCGCCAAACCATCAGGTCCTTGAGGATGCTCTGGGTTTCCTTGACCTTAAGCCGCTTCCGCCTGAGTTTTCCGATTAGGGGCAGAACCACCATGAGGAAGATGAGGAACAGCACGATAACCAGAATGACCTTAGCCAGGGAGTTGGTCCTAACAAGAGCAATGATCTTGGGAATAAAAGAAAAAAGTTGAAAGCGCATTACGGAGCCTCATAAGGGATGATTTTAATTTCCCGGGCCTGGGCAGCGGCGCCGGACAGGGTCTCCCGAAAGGGAAAAGTGGTGTCAAGGAAGACGGCAAAATTGACAATCAGGGAAATAACCAAAAAAAGAAGCGAAAAGAGCAGAGCCATCCGCAAGGGACGCAAGGCCCGGACCCGTCTTAACCCGGCGATCCGCTTTTCCGTGGCAATCTTGACCAGGGGTTCTTCCCGAATATCAATCTCCTCGGGAAACCGGGCCGCACATTCCTTCATGGTTTTTTCGATAAACTTATGATCCTGGATATAGGCCCCCTCAAAACCCAGGCCGAGCATGGTATAAAAGAGGGGGATGGTATTATGGGCCTTACTGTCCCCAAGAGCATCGGAGAGGAGGTTGAAAAACTTTTCGTCCCCGGAAAGCTCGTTGTAGTTCCGGCCCAATTCCCGCCAGTCCCGGCTAAAGGGGAATTCTCCCTCTTTGACCATAAAGTCAATGAAAAAAACCAGGGGCCGTTCTATCCGTTCATATTCCCGGCTTAAACCTGGGTCCGCCGCAGCCAGCAGTTTCGTGTCTTCCAGGACGGTTTCAATGTCCTCCCGGAATTTTTTCATGGAGGGGGCGGCGCCCTCCTGGTTTAACTGCCAGTAATTACAGAGGCAGGTAAAAACCGGACGGCACAGATCTTCAAGGTTTGCGGGGGCGCTCATGGACATCTCCTATTTAACCACCGTGATAAAGAGGGAGGTTTCCAGGCCGGGAAAGAGATTCCGGGCATAGTCGATCAACATTCCCTTTTCTTCGCACATATCCCGCCACACCATTGCCGATTCGGCGAGATCCAGCCGGAACCAGAGAGTCCCCTCCAGGAAAGGCAAAAATCGGGGGGGATACCGCATCCCGGTAAGTTTCATCCCCCGGATCCGCAGGGACTTTGCCCGGGGATTGATCAGCTTAAAGGTGTCCCCCTGCTCCAGGGCCCGGCCCACCTCCTCCCCTTCCGCAGTGGTGCGCACCGCCAGGTACATCTCGTTCACCTCGGCTATATCCTCGGTTTTGATGCTGGTGAAAAGGTAATCCCCTCCCTCGATGGGCGTAAAGTTAAGTTTAATATACTCTGCCCCGCCTTCGCTTCTGATAAAGGACCGGATGTCCTTAAAGAGTTCGGTAAACACCGGCAGGCGATCATCGTGATCGTAGCGCCGGATATCCCGAATACCGTTGTTGGGGTTAAGGCCCATGAGTTCCGAGAGGAACGAGGCCAGTTCCAGGTACAGGGTAAAGGGAGAGATAAAACCGTCCACCAGGAGGGAAGAAAACCGGATATGGTAGTAATTCAGGGTCCGCAACAGGAGCAGGGACCGGGCGTCGTCCAGAACGTCGGTGCGGGAAAAATCCTCCTCCCGGTTCGACGGTTCGGTGAGGGTGTTCTGTTGTTTGTCCCGGCAGCGGCGTATGTCCGTCATAAGCCCCGCGGCCATGGTAAAGAGGGGGTCGTCGGCGGTAAGCATCATAAAAGGGGGAATGTATTTTTCGTCCACCGTGACCACGGACTGGTTTATATCCCGGTTAAGGACATTCAGCTTAACAAGGGGAAGAAGCTGCATATCCTTGGTATCTTCCTTGTCCGTTACCAGCCGGGCGTTGATCCTGCGGGTGATCAGGGTTATTTCGTTGTCCCCGGAATTCTCGTCCCGAACCCGTTTTTTCTGGGTAAGGTAGACCTTTTTTTCCCGGGACGCATCCTCCTCCGCGAGATTTGCCTCGAATTCGGACCAGTAGGGGGCGGCCACATATACGGTCAAGTCCGCAGGATTATCCTTGAGGGCTTCGCTTAAATCCAGGGGCTTTAAGATACAGTTCCCCGGCATGGAAAGTTCCAGGCCGTCCCCCATGATCGCAGAAAACCGGTTTACCGCCACCCTCCCTCCCTTCAGGGCCTCCCGGTCAAGTTCAAAATTCAGCAACCCGTAGGGATACGGAAGGGAAAAGGAACGATTGAGCCTGACATACTCCGAAGTTATCCGCTGTTGATACTGAAAATGGTGGGGGTGTAAAAACTGCCCGTCGTTCCAGTGCAATAATTCTTCAAAACGCATAGACTATCCTCATGTATTAAATTTCTCCCTCCCCCTGATTCTGCTCGTCCTCAGGAGGGAAAGGATTCTCATGTATCCTGCCTTCCGCCTCCCGGTTATTCGGTTGCCGGATTTTCGCGGGGAGGTCGGTCCGGGGGTCCCGGGGCAGTTCAAAAATCCGGATGACTTTTTCCGGTTCAATTTCCACATAAACGGGCTTGGCAAACAGGTTGTTTTTCTTGAGATTGATATAGAGGATCCGGGGATCCTCCTCGGGCATATCCGGCGAATGGGGCAGATTCGCAATGAGTACCAGAGTTACGGGCTTCTTTTTGAGCCACCGGTCCCAATAAGCCGACCGGTAAGGCAGGGTAGCGGGCACGGTCTCTTCCTGGGAAAAATAAACCGTAAAGGGATCGAGCCGTTTTCGTAAGGCGCTGCCGGGGGCAAAATACTTGTCCACCCCGTCTTTTTTGATCTGATCCGCCTCCTCTCCGGTTACCGCCACCGCGTCAAACTCTATCGAGGGGTATATGGCGTAGTAATCCTCCATCTCCAAGGAAAAGCCCACCACCACCCTGCGTTGGGTGGCGCAGCCCGAAAAGGCGCAGAAAAGGATCGCGCAAACCCCCAAAAGCCGGAGAATATTCATACCGTTCACCCACGTCCTCCCTTCTGTTACGTTACCGGATTTTCCGGTTTCCAGTGTTTGTAGCCGTTGTTGCCAGGCGGTTCCGGCGGCGTTTTACCGACCGGATCGGCCCCGCCGTTGGTGCGGGTGATGGTCTCGTGGGGGGCCTTCCCTTGAGCAAGGCTCTCGTCCCAGTTGTCCTTTCCGCTTAACACATCCACTCCCAAATTAAAGTAGTGCTCAAAGCGTTCCGCGATTTTCCTGGTCCCCCCCTGGGCAACGGCGCACATCAACAGTACCTTGTCAAGGCCGTTGGCCGCCAGGCCCGGCGGAGTGGGGATCACCTGGTCCAACTGGGGGGCCAGGTTGCCGAAGGCCCAGAAGGCGGAAAGGGCAAGGAGCCCCGCGGGTTCCCCGGTACAGGCGTTCCCCGCGTCCAGACACTTCAGGCTGTTTTCCGCGTCCGGGGCCGCCACCCAGGCGTACACCGCGTCCAAGGCCTGGGCTTTAAGCTTTTTCTTGTGGGCCTCCAGCTTGGGATTTTTGTTGAGGGGGCTGTCGAGCCCCGCCGCGATGTGGGCCTCCTTTACCTCCGCGATGATCCGTTTCCGCTGACCGTCCAGTTTTTCATGGAGTTCCTTTTCCAGTTTAAAGATCGGGGAATCGGGGTCAATGGCGTAGGGGTCCTGCTTCATCCGTTCCCCCAGTTGCTTAAGGAGGGCCATGGGGTGGACGCCGTTGGCCTTTTCAAAGGCGGCAAAGGCCCGTTCCACCCCTTCGGCCACGTATTTTTTCATTGCCGGGTCCACCGTGGCAGCGGCGGCTTCCCCCTTGGCAGCGGCCACCGCCGCGTCCAGGCCGGCAATCAGGGCCGGGTCCGGCGTGGGGATCTCGATGTTAAAATAGGGGGGGAGGGGCGGCGGCTCCGGTGGCTTTTCAAAATCGAATTCCGCCGGGGGCTTTTGCCGCAGTTCCTCGTTCAGGGAGCATACGCAGCGGTAAACCCACCAGACCCCGGCCCGGCGGTGGGCGGTATAGGCCAAAAGCTCGCAGGCGTTCCTGTGCTTCCCCAGGGCCGCCAGCTTAAAGACCATCTCCGCCGCGCCGCTTACCCCGTCAAAAATATCTTCCAGGTCCGGGGGTATCTTGTAGGCCTCCGCGGAAACCGCATCGGCCACCGTAACATGCCGTATGAGAACAAGATG